>NC_015516.1:0-290000 GCF_000270185.1 Melissococcus plutonius ATCC 35311 | reverse complement strand
CCATTAAATTAATCATTTCTTGTTGTTCTTCTGCTTGATTAATGGCAACTTTAACCTTAGCAGCTCGTGGAATTCCTTTTAAGTAATACGCTGCATGTTGCCTAAATTCTCTCACAGCAATCTTTTCTCCTTTTATATCTATCAAGCGTTGTAGATGGACTTTCGCTATTTTGATTTTTTCAGTTGGTGTTGGCTCTACCATCAATGTCCCCGTTTCTAGATAGTTTGTTGTTCTATGTATCATCCAAGGATTTCCCAAGATCGCCCTTCCAATCATTACACCATCAGCTTTTACATATTCTAGCATTTTTTTAGCATCTTCTGGTGTTTTAACATCACCATTTCCTATAAATGGGATAGCCACATGTTGTTTCACCTCTTTAAGAATTTCCCAGTTGGCTTTTCCCTCATACATTTGAGTTCGTGTTCTTCCATGCATAGCAATGGCTGCTGCCCCTGCTTTTTCCGCTGCTATTGCATTTTCAATAGCTAGTATATGTTGATCATCCCATCCTGTTCTCATTTTAACTGTGACTGGTATATCTACAGCTGATGAAACAGCATGTATCATTTCATAAACTTTATCTGGATCGAGTAACCATTTAGCACCTGCTTCTGCCTTAATTACCTTATTCACTGGACATCCCATATTAATATCAATGATATCTGCCTTGGTATTTTCTTGAACAAATTGGGCAGCTTCAACCAACGTGTCTTTATCACCACCAAAAATTTGGATACTTAATGGATGTTCATTTTCATCAATATATAACATATCTAAAGTTTTCTTATTTCTGAAATGAATGCCCTTATCGCTAATCATTTCACAAACAACCAAACCAGCACCAAATTCTTTTGCTGTTATCCGAAAAGCAGCATTGCTTATTCCAGCCATCGGTGCTACAACCACACGATTAGGAATTTCAACATTTCCAATTTTCCACAAAAAAATCCCCCCTATCTTATTCGTCTTTTAAATTTTTCAATACTTCTTGCTTGAGAACCATTAATTCATCTTCTGTATAATGATACTTATTGCCACAAAATTGACAAACAATTTCTGCTCCATGGTCTTCTCGTATCATTGCTTCTAATTCTTCTAATCCTACAGAAATTAATGCATTATCAAATTTCTCTTTTGAGCAATTACATTTAAATTGTACAGGCAGTTTTTCAAGAATTTCTACTTTATCCTTGCCCAATATATCCTCCAAAATATTTTCTGGTGATTTTCCCTCATCTAGTAATTGAGAAATCAATGGCATTTGTTCCAAACGTTGTTCGATAAACTGAATCGTTTCCTCATTTGCTCCAGGCATGACTTGAATTAAAAAGCCTCCTGCAGCTTTTACCTGCCCATCTGGTGCTACTAGTACACTTAAGCCAACTGCAGATGGCGTTTGTTCAGAAACAGCTAAGTAGTAAGTAAAATCTTCACCAATTTCACCAGAAACAATAGGGGTTTGACCAGAAAAAGTTTCTTTCAAACCTAAATCTTTAATGACTGTAAAAATACCTTCATTCCCAACTGTTCCCATGACATCAATTTTCCCTTGTTGGTTCAACGGTAAACTAATATGAGGATTCTTAATGTATCCTTTAACCGTTCCACTACCGTTACTATCTACAATAATAGCTCCTGCTGGACCATTTCCTTGCACTTTCACTGTAAGTGTATCTTTTCCTTTTACGGTTGCTCCCAATAAAAGTGTACCAATCATCGTTCGACCAAGTGCAGCGGTTGAGTTAGTCCAAGTATCGTGTCTTTGTTGTGCTTCGCTGATCGTTTCTGTGGCATTCAATGCATACGCACGAATAGTTCCTTTATGGCTAATTGCTTTTATTAAATAATCTTTCATTATTTTCCCTCCATATCCCATCCAATAATTCATTCATCAATATCAGATAATACTAGTTATTATTTATTTTTTCAACTAAAGAGAAAAAATGCTAGTTACTGATCTTTTATTAAAAGTATTTAATAAATTTTATAGGATAAGCAAAATGTTAACTTATTGTCTTGATGAATTCCATAATCATTTCACCGAAAATAAAGTTTGGGCGTAAGATGCTATATCTTACGCCCAATAGTTTCATTCCATGCTTTTTATTTTTCTTCATCATTATCATGATCGTGTTTTTTCTCATGATCTTCATCTGATTGTACTTGTTGTTCTGTTTGGTTACTTTGAATTCTTACTTCTTTTGCTTCATCACTTAATTCTTTTTTCGCTTCATCAAAATCAGTTTTTTCTTCAGTTTGTCTTTGTGCATCTTTTTCTTCTAGCGCACGTTTTGCTTCTTCAAACGTCTGAGTTTTTTCACTTGGAAATTGATTTTCAACGACATCTTGAGGCATTACACCTTTTTCAAAGAGTGATTTAATACTACGAGCATCCAAAGTTTCATATTCTAATAATTTTTCAGCAATCAATTTATGTTGTTCTCTATGTGCCTGAATAATTTCATAGGCTTTTTGATGTCCTTCTTGTAAAATACGACGTACTTCTTCATCAATTTCAAAGGCAACTTGTTCAGAATAAGCTTTTGTCTGACCATAATCCCTACCAACAAATACTTGATGATTTCCTTCGTATTGAACTGGTCCTAATCGATCACTCATACCATATTCAGTCACCATACTACGTGCTAATGCTGTAGCTTGTTCGAAGTCATTAGAAGCACCAGTAGTTTGAACACCGAATATAATTTCTTCAGCTGTACGTCCACCTAACAAACCAACAACCTGTTCAAATAGATCTTCTCTAGTCATCAAGTTTTGATCTTCTTTAGGTAAAGCAATCATATATCCGCCAGCACGGCCACGTGGAATAATTGTTACTTTGTGTACAACCCGTGCACGACTTAAAACTAATCCAACAATTGTATGACCCGCTTCATGGAAAGCAACCATTTCACGTTCTTTTTTGTTAATGACCTTATCTTTTTTAGCTGGTCCAGCAATAACTCGATCTTCTGCCTCATCAATATCTGAAGCATCAATTTTTTTCTTATTACGTCTTGCAGCTACCAAGGCTGCTTCATTTAGAACATTTTCTAAATCAGCACCAACAAAACCTGGTGTTTGTTGTGCAACTACTTTTAAATTAATATCATCTGCAAAGGGTTTGTTTCGAGCATGTACGTGAAGAATTGCTTCACGACCCTTAACGTCTGGACGTCCGACAAGAATTTGTCGGTCAAATCGTCCCGGTCTTAATAAAGCGGGATCTAATACATCTGAACGGTTTGTAGCAGCGATAACAATAACTCCTTCATTTCCATCAAATCCATCCATTTCAACTAATAATTGATTTAATGTTTGTTCACGTTCATCATGGCCACCACCCATACCAGCACCACGTTGACGTCCAACTGCATCGATTTCATCAATGAAGATAATCGCTGGAGCATTTTTCTTAGCTGTTTCAAACAAATCACGTACACGACTAGCACCAACACCGACAAACATTTCAACAAAATCAGAACCAGAAATCGAGTAAAAAGGTACACCCGCTTCACCAGCGACAGCTTTTGCTAATAATGTTTTACCAGTTCCTGGAGGTCCTTCTAGTAAAACACCTGCCGGAATTCTGGCGCCCAATTCAATAAAACGTCTTGGATCTTTTAAGAATTCAACAACTTCAACAAGTTCCTGTTTTTCCTCCTCAGCACCTGCAACATCAGAGAAACGGATCCTATTTGCTTTTTTATCTGCTTCTTTTGCTTTGGATTTCCCAAAGTTCATCACACGGCCGCCATTTCCACCGCCACCTTGTTGACCCATCATCATATAAAAGAAGAAGAAAAGGATGAGAAAAGGCACAAAACTTGCAAGTAATGAAACCCATGCACCACTTGTCGATTGTTCTTTTACTTCTAAGTTAACGCCATGATTCTTAGCGCTATCTTCAACACGAGACAGTGTAGTATCACTTGGCAAAATGATCGTTGTAAAACGTTTTGTTGCAACTTCAGTTGAACCTAATAGAGAAAGCCCACTTGTCTCTTTAACTTCTTGTTTTTTCTTGTACTGGCCTGTAATTCGATAAACACCATTCGTTGGTTGTACTGTTATTGATTTAATTTTTCCATCTGCTAATTGTTTATTGAAAGTTGAATACTCAATATCGGATGATTGTTGATTGTTATTTCCAAAAAAGAAATAGACAATCATGACAATTGCTAAAACAATTAGCACGTAATATAGGCCATTTTTCATGCCATTATTTTTTCTTTTCATGCCTGTCCTCCCTTAATTATATGCATAAATTATTTGAAATTTAGTTATACTGTCCGCTTATATTGTAACATAAGTGATACAAAGATAGATATTAATTTGTTTGATAAATCTTAGGTTTTAAAATACCGATATAAGGTAAATTTCTATAATGTTCTGCGTAATCCATTCCATAACCAACAACAAATTCATCAGGAACATCAAATCCTACATAGTCTGCTGTAATATTCACAACTCTGCCTTCTGGTTTATCAAGCAATGTAACAATTTTTACCGATGCTGCTTTTCTATATTTAAAAAGATCAACCAAATAAGCTAATGTTCTTCCACTGTCAATGATATCTTCTACAATTAAAATATGTCTACCTTCAACATTTGTATCTAGATCTTTAATAATTTTTACTTCACCTGAAGATATAGTGGCGTTTCCATAGCTAGAAACTGCCATAAAATCTAATTCTAATTTTTCATCAATCTGACTTGTTAAATCAGCAATAAATGGTACAGCACCTTTTAAAATACCGATAACTAAAGGATTTTTATCTTGATAATCTTCTGTTAACTGCCTACCAAGTTCTATTGTTCTATCAAAAATTTGTTTTTTAGTAATTAGAACTTTCTCTATGTCTTTTTCTAACATAATTACTCCCTTCACTCTACTCCCTAAATTTAAAAAGGAGCCTGTAGTGTATTTTATCAGTTTCTGTTGCAATACTCAAATAAGAATTTACAAAATTAGGTATCCAGATAATTTCTTGATTCTTATCTGCAATAATCCAGACTTGATCACGAATTTCATTAGGAATTTTTCTATCGATAAATAACCTACGTAGTTTTTTTGTCAGCTTAGGAGCAATAGCTATCTTATCACCGGGCAGACGATGCCGAATGATTAATGGCAAGGATGTTTTTGCAGATATATTTAAAACTTTTGTTTCCCAAAACTTAGCCTTAGGTGGTATTGGAACCTTTTTACATGATGTCTCTAAACCCATCCATTCCTTATCAGATAAAAATACTCCTTCAAATAAATTTAAGTTATGCAGAGGGTTGGAATTTTTATTGATCAAAAATGTTGTTTCTGTCTTCTGATAAAGTTTTACACAGTTATAAGTTCTTATGAAATGCCAATTTGATCCAAATATCATTTTTGCTTGTGGTGTAGAACCATTCAATATTGTTAACGCTTGTTTCATTTGTGCTTGATTAATAAGAACATTCTCCGGGATTAAGATTCTTTGAAAGAAATCCATCAAAAAAAATAATTGAAATTCTTCAGTTTGCTTAAGTAGATCATCTAACTGTAAATACCAGATGGCATTTGATTGATGAACCCATTGATTAAAATAGGGTGTAATCATTGAATCAATCAATGAAGAAGCAGCTGTAATTTGTTGACTCAACCCAGCCATATGCTCAAGAAATTGCTTATTTTCCTGTTTTAGTAAAGGAATAATCTGATGTCTCATTCGATTGCGAGCATAACTATCTGAATAATTTGTATTATCTTCAAAATACATGATTTTCTTATCAATAGCATAGTTCCTTATTTGTTCTTTAGAAAAAATTAAAAAAGGCCGTACTAATTTTCCAATACTGAAATCTTGTTGTAATTGAATTCCTGCTAAATTTTTTAGTGTTGTTCCTCTTACCATTTTCATCAGCATTGTCTCTGCCTGATCGTCTAGATGATGAGCAGTCAATAGGTGGGTATATCTTTCTTGTTTCATTAAATTTGCAAAAAATGAATAACGGAATTTACGTGCTCTTGCCTCAATATTTTTATCTTTCGCCTCTTCCCAACTCGTCTCATAATAAGGAATATTCTTTTGTTTACAATAGGTACAAACATAGGCAGCTTCTTCAATAGATTCTTCTCTTATTTTATGATTCACATGGGCAACTGCAAAATCAATTGGTATTTTTTTTTGAAGTTGCTCAATAAGATGAAGAAGAACCATTGAATCTACGCCACCAGAAATGGCTAGAAGTAAACGATTTTTTTTTGACCATAATCCTATTTTTTCTCCTTGCTGAAAAAATGTATGCAACAATTTACTTTCTTCCTTCCCATCTTTACACATTATCAGTCTTACTTATGTTTTGAAAATAATTATAAACTAATAATAGTAGGTATAATTTTTTACTTCTTTTATTGAAATCAATTTATTTTTACAGGATTGATAAACCAATATTTTTAATTTGGTTATTGAGAATAATAAAAATAGAAGGGATGGAATTTATATTATTCCTGACCCTTCCATTATTTATATAGCCAAATGTATCGATATTACCTAGTTTACTAGTCATAAAGATAGATATACTTAATTTCGACGTCCACCACGTCCACCACGTTTGCCCTCTGTATTTCTTCTTAAAGAAGATAATCGATCATCACTATCCTTTAAAAATGAACTCATTAATGAATCAAAATCTTGCTTTGTATTTGTTGTAGTAGACTTGTTAAATGTTTTTTTAGGTGTTGATCGTATGGGTCTTTCAAATCTTTCTGATCTTTCTGGTGTTTCTGAACGTTCTCTTTTTTGTCCTTCTATATTTTCTTGTGCTTTTTGAATAGATAAACCAATTTTACCATCATTACCAACTGCAGTGACTTTAACAGTTACCTTATCACCAACTGTTAAAACATCATGGATATCTTTCACGAAACCATTGGATATTTCACTAATATGAACCAATCCAGTTTTACCATCGCCTAAATCAATAAATGCACCAAAATTAGTAATTCCTGACACTTTTCCAGATAGCTTCGCTCCTATTTCAATTGCCATAAAAAAAATGTTCCTCCTATTTTTACCCTATTAATATAATTTATATTGCAGTGATTTATTCACCAGAATTTTTTGCCTTCTCTGATGAACTAGACTGCGATTGATGATTATCCTTGGTTTGTGATGAATTACCTTTATCTGGTAATTCAGTTGTTCCATTTAATTCTGGAATTGTATAAATTTGTTCATTATTTTTAGAACCATATAAACGACTCCGTGCTAACTTTGCCACATAGTCTTCATTTTTTAACAAATCAACTTCCTGTTTTAATTGCGTGCGTTGCTCATCAATTTTTGCAGATTGATTCTTCACTTTCAACTCTTGCTGTTTAAAGGTATTCAATCGGCTATAATCACCTATCAACTGAAAACCAGAAAAAATAAAAATTATAAATGCACAGGTAAAAATAACAGCTAATCGTCGTCGTTTAAAAATTAATTGTTTCTGCCGTTTTTCATATTTGACCTGTTGTTCTTTTATATAGTCATTTGTTAATGAAGCTATTTTATTTATATCTTTTCTTTTCTTCATTTTCAATACGCCCGCTTTGTTTGGATTGTCCGTTTCATTATACCAACATCTAAGAATGATGTCTAATGTAATTTATCCGTACTATCAACTTTTGTCTCTGCTAATACCGTATACATTTTTTGTGCATCTTCTTTTTTAGTCGTATCACGAATTTCTTCTACTTTAATTTTTAAAATTTTATTTCCAAATTGAATGGTTATCTGATCACCAATGCTTATATTACTGGAAGATTTAGCCACCTTATCATTGATCTGAATTCTTCCTTTGTCGGCAACTTCCTTTGCTAATGTTCTTCGCTTAATAATTCGTGCAACTTTTAAAAATTTATCTAAACGCATACGTTTTACTCCTCTCATTAACTTTCATTTTTAATAAATATCACTAAATAGTATAATTAGTATTCAAGAACAGTGAATCATTTACACACGTAAATGATTCACTGATTTGTGTAATAATCGCTCATTACCAACTACTTTTTTCTTATCTTCTATTGTTTTATAGCAATTTGAATTAATCGCTAGCAATTCTAATGAATAAATAGTTATTTTAAAGCTATAAATATTACAAATTAATATATCTGTTGGTGAATATCATTTCTAGCCCAATATAAAATTTTGATAGTGAATTTAAGTAGTAATAACCGTTTAACCAATCTTAGCTATGAAGGAAAGAAACTATTATTAGATGAATGTTCCCCTCATTATTTCATACTTGTCTTGTTATATCTTTAAATTCTTTACTGTTCTATGTCACTATCAGCATCATTTAATTTTTTGTATTTTTCTTTTCTTAAAGCTTCCGTAAAAGCGGTAATTTCTAAAAGCCAAGTTGCTGTTTCCATCGATTTTGGAATTTTTAATAGGATCGTCATTTTTTCATTTTCAATAGGAAAATCGGCTGATAATTGTGTCGATGAAAGAGCAGAAAAAATTTGCTCAATGTTATATGTCTTTGTTCCTATTTTACTTAATGTAAATTTAACGACTTGTTGTTTTTTATAAATTGATTCAATCAATGCTCTATCGCCATCCATTTTAATTCTACCAATCGTTAGTAAGTGTGCAACCTCATCTGGATAACTACCAAATCGGTCTAACAAGTCTGTTTCTAATTCTTCATACATATCGTAATTTTCTAGCTGTCTAATTCGTTTATAAATTTCAATTTTTTGTCGCTCATCCGTAATATAGGAAGTTGGTAAGTAAGCGTCAATACCCAAATCAATTTCTACTGAAGTTTTTTGATCTTGAACTGTTTTTCCTTGCTTACGAGAAACAGCTTCTGAAAGCATCTGTGTATACATGTCGAATCCAACGGAATCGATAAATCCATGTTGTTGAGCTCCCAATAAATTACCGGCTCCACGAATCGAGAGGTCTCGCATTGCGATCTTAAATCCTGAACCAAGTTCAGTAAAATCTTTAATAGCTTCCAAACGTTTTTCACTTACTTCATTTAGTATTTTTTGCTGTTCATACATAAAATAAGCATAAGCAACACGATTACTTCGACCAACACGTCCACGCAATTGATAAAGTGTGGACAATCCCATATAATCTGCATTCTCAACAAATAACGTATTGACATTAGGTATATCTACACCTGTTTCAATAATGGTAGTTGTCACTAATATGTCATATTGTTGCTCAATAAAGTCAAAAAGGGTGTTTTCTAGCTTAACTTCTGTCATTTGTCCATGTGCATAGGCAACACGAGCTTCAGGGACTAATGCCTTGATCTCCTCAACTTTCTTCTCAATTGTCTCTACCCGATTATAAAGATAGAAAATTTGGCCACCTCTTGCTAATTCTCTTTCAATTCCTTCACGAATAGCTCCAAGATTGTTCTCCATAATATATGTTTGAATAGGGTAACGATTTGCCGGTGGCGTTTCAATGACAGATAGATCCCGAACACCAAGCATAGACATATGAAGCGTTCTAGGAATAGGCGTTGCCGTTAATGTTAGTACATCTACCTGTGCACGTAGCTGTTTTAAGCGTTCTTTATGCTTAACACCAAACCGTTGTTCCTCATCAATAATCAATAATCCTAAATCACTAAAAGTAATATCCTTTGAGAGCAAGCGATGCGTTCCAACAACAATATCTATTTGACCATGCTTAATCTTTTGAATTGTTTCATTTTGTTGTTTTTTGGTTCGAAAACGACTAAGTAAGCCGACCTCAACAGGAAAATCAGCAAAACGGTCGATCATTGTTTCGTAATGTTGCTGTGCCAAAATGGTTGTTGGTACTAGAAAAACAACTTGTTTATGACAGGCAATTGCCTTGAAAGCTGCTCGCAAGGCTACTTCTGTTTTTCCATAGCCGACATCTCCCACTAATAAACGATCCATTGGTCTAATTTTTTCCATGTCATGTTTAATTTCTGCAGCACTACGTAGCTGGTCATCTGTTTCGGTGTATGGAAAGGCATCTTCAAATTCTTTTTGATAAGCATCATCTGGTGGAAAGGCAAATCCCTTCTCAGCCTCTCTTGCTGCATATAGTTGAATAAGATCATCAGCAATATCCTCAATTTTAGTGGATACTTTTTGTTTTGTTTTATTCCATTCACTGCCACCTAGTTTGTTAATTTTCGGGGCTTTTGCTTCTGAAGCAACAAATTTTTGAATAAGATTTAACTGGGTGACAGGAATGAAAAGCTTATCATCGTTTTGATAAAGAATAGTAATATAATCTTGATGGATACCATCAACTTCTAATGTTTCCATTCCAATGTATTTTCCTATTCCATGATTTGCATGAACAACATAATCACCGACTTTTAAGTCATTATAACTTTTCAATCTTTCAGCGTTTGGAGTTGTTTGTCGATGAGTACGTTTTTTGGTAACTGTGTGGAATACTTCTTTTTCTGTAATCACTACAAGTCTTTCAGAAGGCAATTCAAATCCTGTTTGTAAATCTCCCTCAATAATTTGAACCTTTTCTGGCAATAATTGATTCCAGGTTGTTACAGCGCTACTAATACCAACGCCTTGAAATAATTCTTCTACCTTTTTAATTCGATCATTGGTTGGTATAAGCAAAATCACCGTTTGTTTTTGTTTTTGCCATCGATCTGTCTCAGTTTTTAATAGCGGCAGTTGTCCAAAAAATTGCTGCATCGGTCGGTATTGAAAATTATGAATCGCTTGAAAACGGAGATTGCCCATACCTTTTTGAAATAATGAAAAAAAGGTTGTTGATAAATTGACTTTTCTCAATAGTTCATGAATATTAACGCCAAATGTTTGTTCTGAGAAAATTTGCAATTCCTCAATTTTCATTGTTTGCCATTCTGCTTCTTCACGTAGAATTTCTCTTTCAGTTTCCATGATTCGTGAATAATCATCAACAAAAAGTAAACTATTATTAGGGAAATAATCTAAAAGGGTTGTTTTTTCTTTATATAAAAAATCCGTATAATAATGAGCATTTTCTGTCGGAATACCTTGTTCCCAAGAAGATAGTAATTGTCCAAAATACTCTTGTAAAATTTCTTTATCTGCTAATTCCTTCGTAATTGCAAGTCGCTTTTCTAGAATATTTTTTAATTCTTTTATGCCAGTTTCTAGATCAGCTTTTGAGAAAATCAAATCTGTCATTGGTGAAATAGTTACTTCATCTATAGTTTCAACTGAACGCTGGGTATCTACTTCAAAATAACGCAAAGAATCAACTTCAACGTCAAATAATTCCATTCTAATTGGGTATTCCGTATTTAAAGGATAAATGTCTACAATGCTACCCCGAAAACTAAATTCACCCGGTTTTCCAACAAGAGATTGACGTTCATATCCTAGTAAGACTAACTGTTGCGCTAATGCTTCTAAATCTAGTTCTTCACCTATCCGCCAATGAATTTGTGCATTTTTCCAAGTTGTTTTTTTTGGTAAATATTTTCTTAATCCAGCAACAGGAACAACAATAATACCTGTTTTTTTTGTTATCAAAAAGTTTAATGTAGCAACCCTTTCTGCACGTGCCTCAGGTGAAGAAAATGCCATTTCTGCCGAAATAACTTCATCTACAGGAAATAAATGGACTGATTCTGTTGGTATAAGATTTTTTAAGTCTTCTACCAATTGATTTGCATAATATAGGTTTGGCACAATAACCATCATCTTTTTTTTCTGCTGTATATATCCATTAGCCATGACTAATGTTTTTGCAGAACCGGCCAAACCAGTAATTAATTGACGTGACATGTCGGGTAAGTTTTGATTCCATAAATGAACCAATTCACTATTACCAATTTGTTCAATAATATTCATTTCCGGCTCTCCCTATTTCTCTATCTTCTTTTATATTTATTATAATGTATTATTTTCCATTAAATTGATTCATTGCATCAATAACTGTATGGGAACTACACATGTAAATTGCTGCATCTGCGGCAGTTTTTATTGCTTTTTGTATTTCTGTATGTTGTTCTTTTTTAAATGCACTTAGTACATGATGAATAACTGTATCATTATTTTCTGGTCTACTAATACCAACTTTTATTCTTGTAAAATCATTTGTACCTAAATGGGCAATTAAACTTTTGATACCATTATGTCCCCCTGCACTTCCTTTTGCCCGTACACGAACTTTTCCTACTGGCAAATCCAAATCATCATAGATAATGATTAAATCGCTTAAATTTAATCCATAATAATCAACCAACGGTCCAATGGAACGACCCGACTCATTCATATAAGTTAGCGGTTTGATTAGCATTATCTTTTCAGAGTCAATAAAAAAATCGGTAGTTACAGCCTCAAATTGGTTTTTATTAAAATCTACCTTATAACGAGTAGCAATTTCATCTAATGTAATAAAGCCGATGTTATGCTTCGTTGCTTGATATTTTGTTCCTGGATTTCCTAATCCCACGATCATTTTCATTGAAGTATTGCTCCTTCATATCTATTAATAGATTTCCAACACAAAATAGCTGAGCAGGTGACTTGCTGCTCAGTTTCTACTTGTTAAGTATACCATAGAAATAAAAAAAACGTATGTTTACATTCCTTAAAAATATAAAAACAAAGACCTTATTATTTAATTAAAATTTTAGATAAAGAAAATAACTAAAAACCGTTTTAAAAAAACAGATGCAAAAACTGTACTATTTTTTTATTTGAATCGCGTGACAAATAGTAGGAAGCATGGTATTATCAGAATTATATTAAACAAAGGAAAGGATGGATAGGAATGACTACTAGAAAAAAAGACCACCAAAAGGTAATCTTAGTAGGTGATGGTGCTGTTGGTTCAAGTTATGCCTTTGCTTTAGTAACCCAAAATATTGCACAAGAAGTAGGAATTGTTGATATTAATATTAAAAAAACAGAAGGAGATGCTATCGACTTATCACATGCGCTTGCCTTCACTTCACCTAAAAAAATCTATTCAGCTACCTATGATGACTGTCGCGATGCCGACTTGGTTGTTTTAACTGCTGGTGCTCCACAAAAGCCTGGTGAAACTAGGATAGATCTTGTACACAAAAATTTAAAAATTAATCGGGAAGTTGTTAATTCTATTGTTGCTTCTGGCTTTGATGGTATCTTTTTAGTTGCTGCAAATCCTGTAGATATCTTAACCTATTCTACTTGGAAATTCTCTGGTTTTCCTAAAGAACGTGTAATTGGTTCCGGAACTTCACTAGATTCAGCACGTTTCCGTCAAGCAATTGCTGAATTGGTTAATGTTGACGCTCGTAACGTCCACGCTTATATATTGGGCGAACATGGAGATACTGAATTTCCAGTATGGTCACATGCAAACGTTGCTGGATTACAAATTTATGAATGGGTAAAAAATAATCCTAAGGTTGATGAAGAAGCTATGGTTAACCTATTTTCCAATGTTCGTGATGCTGCTTATACAATCATTGAGAAAAAAGGTGCAACCTTCTACGGTATTGCTGCTGCTTTAGCACGTATTACACGAGCAATCTTAGATGATGAAAATGCTGTTTTTCCTCTATCTGTTTATTTAGATGGCCAGTATGGTCAAGAAAGTATATTTATCGGTGCACCTGCTGTAATTAATCGTCAAGGTGTCCAACAAGTAATTGAAATTCCTTTAACAGATTCTGAAAAAGATCGTATGGATGCTTCAGCAACTTCTTTAAAAGAAGTAATTGACTCTGCCTTTAAGCGTCTTGAATCAGAGAATGATTAATCTATTTATTTATACTAATTAATGAAAAACTGAGCAAGCTAAGTAAAATTAGCATTGCTCTTTTTTTATCTTTGATATTCATTATTTTCCATCAATAAACTTACTCATAGTTCACGAAAACAGTTCATTCAGTGAATAGTCATTTTAGTTGCTCACTGATGACAGCTATTTTATTATTTTATTTGACTAATTTTAGATAACTTTTGCTATTTATCAGGTTAAAAATTAATTATTCTTGATATAAAAAATTCTTTTGGACCAATGCCTGTTTAATTAATTCAAAGGTTTCTATGTTTTCACAATGAATGGTATGGAGGTGGATACCACCAGTTAAGATAGATAGTAGGGTAGCATTACTTTTTTGATATTTTCTCATAAACCTATCAATATCTTTCTGTGTACTTATATGAAGATTTCCCGTCAACTCTCCATAAAGTGGATGTTCTACAATGACATCAACAATCTCACCACCATTGGTTACGATTGTATGTAATTCTTCTTCTGTTTCCTCTACTCCATGTTGGCAGGCAATCTTACGAAAGATACCTTTTTTATTAAGTTTTTCACTTAAGATATATCCACGTGAAGTTGCTAAAATTGCTAATCCACTAGCTCTTAATAATGCAACATCACCAACAATAATTTGGCGACTAACATTGAACATTCTAGCGAAACAGTTAGCACTAATTGGCTTATATGCTTCAGTTAATTGTTTTAAAAGATTTTTTCTGCGTTGATTTCCGTCCATTAGTTATTCCTAATCTCCAGTTTGATTTAATTTTTTTTGAAATTCTTTAGACTGGATAAGTATAGATTGAAATATGGCAAGAATGCTCTCTTCATAATCCTTTTCAATCAGCTCTTCCCTCACTATCTCTATTACTTCACCTTCACGATTTGTATCTAAAATTGGTATTTTTCTTTCTTTTTTAATTGAGGCAATTGTTGAAACAATTGACATTCGTTGTTCTAATAATTGAATAATTTTTTTATCAATTTGATTAATTTCCATTCTATTTTTCATCAGTGGATCTTCTATTTCTGCAGTTTCAATTTTTTTTATCATTTTAGCAGGATTACCACCAATGACACAATCAGCTGGAAATGATTTAGTTACAACCGATCCAGCAGCAACTACTACATTATCTCCAAGCTTAACTCCAGGTATTATGATAGTGCCGCCACCAAGCCAGACATTGTTTCCAATAGTAATAGGTTTACCATATTCAAGGCCCTTATTTCTTTCCTGAAATTCCAATGGATGGGCTGCTGTATATAATTGAACATTTGGGCCAAACATACAATTGTCTCCTATGTAAATCGGACAAACATCTAAAAAAATATTGTTGAAATTAGCATAAAAATCTTTGCCAACATGAATATTAAAGCCGTAATCAAAACTAAATGTTGGCTCTATAGTGATCCTACCCTCAGAAGATCCAAATGTTTGTTTCAATAATTGGGAACGCTTAGAGCGATCTTTTTCTCCATTGATCAATGTCATTTGTTTCCTTGCAAGTTTTCGATCTGAAATCAATTCGGTAGCGCCAGCATCATATAATTCTCCAGCTATCATTTTTTGTTTTTCCGTTTTCATTGTCTCCACCATTGCATTCTCCTGTCTATCTAGTTATATAGATTATTAAGCATTAACCAAAAACCAAAATCATTTATTTTGTTTAAATTATAGCATATTCTAAGAAAAGGTAATCTATTCAATCACTCAACTTATTCAGATATTCTGCAATTTTTTGAATAAAATCTTATGATCAATTGACTATTTTTATCCAATATAACACTGAATTGTTTCAGATATTTATCACTTGATTGAAAAATAACTTAAATTAAAAAAGTAATTTATCTTCATTAAATTTTTGTATCTAAGATAAATTACGCAGAAGCTATGTTTCCTTAATGATCCATCCTTTAATTAATAGAATGGCTTCTTTTAAAAACATTTATATTGATGAATATTTTATTAATTTATCTTATCTCAATAATCATCTTGTGAAAAAGAATAAACAGAAATACATAAATAATTGATAATCCGATTATTTATGTATTTCTGTTTATTTAAGCAAGATAGCTAACAAAGTGAAGAGGTTAGAGAGATTCTGTATTTTTAGTTTTCTTTAGGTAAAATTCTGTGTAAGAATTCTTTGGTACGCGTCTCTTTTGGTTGGCCAAAAATCATTTCTGGCGTTCCTTCTTCGGCAATCACACCAGAATCCATAAAGATTACACGATCAGAAACATCTCTAGCAAATTCCATTTCATGAGTTACAATAATTAATGTTAGCCCAGTACATGCTAAACTTTTTATCGTTTTTAATACTTCATTTACCATCTCTGGATCAAGCGCTGAAGTAGGCTCATCGAATAATAAAACATCAGGATTCATAGAAAGTGCACGTGCAATAGCTACACGTTGCTGTTGCCCGCCAGAAAGTTGTGTAGGTTTTGCATCAACAAAAGGAGCCATACCCACTTTTTCTAAATTTTCTAAGGCGATTTGTTTCGCCTCTTCTTTTGAACGTTTTAAAACAGTTAGTTGACCACTTGTACAATTTTCCAAAACATTCATATTACTAAATAAATTAAATTGCTGAAAAACCATTCCAAGGTGTGTACGATACTTTGGCAAATTATATTGCTTGTCTAAAACATTCTCATTTTTATAAAAGATCTTTCCGGCTGTTGGTTTTTCTAATAGGTTGATACAACGTAATAAAGTAGATTTGCCAGAACCAGAAGAACCAATAATAGTGACCACTTCACCTTTATTAATCAATAAATTAATATTTTTTAATACTTCATTCTCACCAAAACTTTTTTTTAACTGTTCTATTTTTATTATTTCACTCATTGATTTTATCTTCCTCTCCATTTGACTGTTGTATCTGTATTTGATCGGCATAAGGTGTATAGTTTTTAGGACCATCCATATGTTTTTCAACCAAACGTAAAATACGTGTAACAATAAAAGTCATAATAAAGTAGATGACACAAATAATGAAATAAGTAGGGAAAAATTGGTAAGTCGCACCAGCAGCAGACTTTCCTTGGAAAAACAACTCTGAAACTGAAATAATACTTAGTACTGATGTATCTTTGATATTAATGACGAACTCATTACCAGTAGCTGGCATAATATTACGAATCACTTGTGGTAGAATCACTTTACACATGGTTTGACCATGTGTCATACCAATGGCTTGAGCTGCTTCAAATTGTCCTGAGTCAATGGCAAAAATACCTCCACGAACAATTTCTGACATATAGGCACCTGTATTAACAGAGACGATGACAAGGGCTGCTAACGTTCTGTTTACATCTATACCAAATGCTTGTGCAGAACCATAATAGATAACTGCAGCTTGAACAATCATTGGTGTCCCGCGGAAGATTTCTATATAAGCAAATAATAAAGCATTGACACACTTAACAAATCCTCGTTTGATTGGTGCTTCTGGTTCATTCATTGTACGAAACATTCCAATCAATAAACCAATTGTTGTTCCAATTATGGTTCCAATTAAAGCTAAGAAAAGTGTCATACCGGCACCACGTGCAAACATCGAGCCATATTGTTTTAAAATATTAATAATTACATGATTATTACCTACCTGGTTGTCTTTTGTGTTTTCTTTAGCCGCTGGTTGATTTTTAATCGCCTTATTCATAATCTGCATACGTTCTTTTTGAGAAATACCTGCCAAGATATTATTAATTGTTGCTAATTTTTCATCGCCTTTTTTTAATCCAATAGAAATAGCTGTATCTTCTGGATTTGTTTTAAAACCATGTTTTTCATCAAATACAAGCATTTTAAAATTAGGATTAACACGTTCAGCAGTAATCGCCTCTGGTTTTTCAGTTACATACCCATCAATGGTTCCTGATGATAAGGCAACACGCATTGCTGGAAAATTATCCATCGCAGGTTGTTTTTTCACCTGAGGAATTTGATCAATCACGTTATAGTGAAATGTATTGAGTTGTCCAGTAATTCGAGCCTTTGCAAGATCTTTTAATTCAACCGCTTTTGCAAATTGACTATTTTTACGAACCAATAAAACAAGTTGAGATTTATAATAAACATTCGTAAAGTCTACTTCTTTTTTTCGCTTTGCTGTTGGTGTCATTCCTGCAATAATTGCATCAATTTTACCTGAAGTTAATGCAGGTGGTAATCCATCCCATTCCGTTTTAACAATGACTAATTTTTTATTTAATTTTTTTGCAACAATTTTTGCAATTTCAACATCATAACCACCAGCATATTCCTTATCTCCTTCAATAGCTACAGCACCATTTTTTTCTGTACCTTGTGTCCAATTGAATGGTGCATAACCAGCCTCCATTCCGACACGTAATTCTCCATCTGTTGCTTTTTCTGCCGAAGCAGCTGTTGCATGACTAAAAATTAGTCCAAACAATAAAACGATCAACAATTGAAAAGCCCATCTTTTCTTATTCACGTCTTTTCTTTCCTTTCTTTTATTCTCTACAATAAAATGCAATAAGTTGTTGTTGAAGTAAGCATACAGATTAGAGGTATTTATCATTATTAATATATATGGTTATGATCATTAACGACAAATTCGCTTACAGTATTAAACAAAAAAGCAGCCTAACGGATGTTAGGCTGCTGATATTGAATAGATGAAATCCTTCAACAAATATATAGCGCAACTTAGCATCTCTACTAAGACAGTCCATAAGCTATTCACTTATGTCCCAATAGACAATAGGGAGGCTATTATCTATTTCGGCGATTTTTCCTAGACTTGCTTCTTTGTGTCCTCTCACTCCACAAGCTTAATAAAAATCGCAACCTCTACCTCAATTTGAAGTATTATTTAATTATTTAATTGCCACTTAGTATAACTTAGAATAATTCAGAAAGCAAATATTATTTTATATCTATTCATATTTATTAAAATTAAAAGAAGATGTATTGATTTTGATGCAAATTAACTATTTAAAATTAAATTTTACCTATTTAAAATATTTTTTAGTAATTAAAAAGACTGCTTCACTTGATTTCCAACATTTCAACTTATCTTAATATAAGAAAAAGTTTATTACTTTTTTAAAATATATGTGGCTTAATAATAACCCTATAAATTAGCTTAAATAGAATATTTTTCAACAAACAAGCATTTATGAATTTAAAATATAACTAGGTATTTGATAAAAAAAGATATCCTATTATTATAAACTAACCTATAAAATAATTTTAGTCATGTAAATATAACAAAAAAAGACAAAGAGCAAGCAAATTCTTTTGTCTTTCCTTTTATCTATTTAATTAATTAATTATTTTGTATGATTTACAATATAATCTACCGCAGCGCTCACTGTTTCAATCTTTTCTGCATCTTCATCAGAAATCTCAATTCCAAATTCATCTTCCAATTCTAAAACAAATTCCATAACACTAATTGAATCAGCATTTAAATCATCTTTTATACTTAATTCATTAGTTACTTTATCTGATTCAATGTTAAAGTGATTTGAGATAATCTCCGCTATCTGTTTAAATACTTCCTCATGAGTCAACTTCATTCACCTCCACTGCGTAAAAACTTTTTCTTTCTGACATAACTAAATTCTACTCTCATATTTTACTGATAAATCAATTATTTGTCTATCTTTTTTTATTTTAACGAATCAATAACTAAAGTCAATTCATTAGCTAGCTGGTTTATTCTCAAAATAAGAAACAAGTTGGGGAACAACATCTGTTTGTAGCATTGTACGTATCTGATGGATTGTATAGCGAACTGCTTTGGCTTCTGTAGCTCCATGTGTTTTGATCACAGGTGCCTTTAATCCAAACAATACTGCACCACCATATTTAGAATAATCCATTTCATTCTTCATACTACCGAGAGCATTTTTAAGCAGTACTGCTCCCATCTTGCCTTTGATACCTTCTGATAAAATGGAAGATTTAAATAGACTCATTAAATTCAAAGCTGTTCCTTCAAATGATTTTAATACCGCATTGCCTGTAAAGCCATCTGTTACAACTACATCAGCAACACCATTTAGAAGATCTCTCGCTTCAACATTTCCAATAAAATTAAGACTCGTTTCATTTGATAATAAATGAAATGCTGCTTTTGTTAATTCACTACCTTTTGTTTCCTCTGTACCATTATTTAGTAAACCAATTCGTGGATTTTCTACACCACGTACATTTTTTACATAAAATGAACCCAAGATACCATATTGCAATAGGTGTTCAGGTCGATTATCAGCATTAGCACCTAAATCTAACATATCAAAACCAGTATCTTTTTTTCCAATTACTGGTAGTGTAGACATCAGTCCAGGTCGTTCTATATTTTTTATACGTCCAACAATAAACAAACCAGCTGCCAACAATGCTCCTGTATTCCCAGCTGAAAAAATTGCATCTGCTTCGCCATTTTTAACTGCTTGTGCGGCTAATACCATAGAAGCAGTTTTTTTTCTACGAACTGCCTTGACTGGTTCGTCATCACTAGCAATTTTTTCATCTGTATGGATAATCTTGATATTTGTTTCGTCTGTTATGTATTTTTTTATTTCTGTTTCACGGCCGTATAATTGAAATTCAATATCTGGAAAGTCTTTCCTAGCTAACATGACACCTTCAATAATTGCTTTAGGTGCATTATCTCCGCCCATTGCATCTACTGCAATTTTCATCAGAACATTTCCTCCCTACATTTTTTTCATTGTCAGTATATCATAAATTCAATAGATGGGCGAGCCGGCCTGTAAGAATTTCCTATTTTTAAAACCCATTTTCTTACTTAATTTTGATACTTCACTTATTTTATAATGTACTGTATTGTTTAATCAAAGAATTGATCATCTCGGCCTACAACATTAACCTTGCTAGCAAGATTTTTAAATTCCACTGAACACCACCATGATTTTTGATGCCAAATTTGGGCAGCTTCTTGTTGAGCAATTTCTAGAATATTGAAATCATTAACAATATCACCTACAATAAATTGAGGAACACCGGACTGACGATCACCAAATACTTCTCCAGATCCTCTTAAAGTTAGATCTTTTTCGCTTAATTCAAAACCATTTGTTGTTTCTGTCATAATTTTCATTCGTTCGGTCCCCAATTCATTTTTTGGATCAGCTATCAATATACAATAAGCAGCTTCTGTTCCACGACCTACACGTCCTCTTAATTGATGAAGTTGTGCTAATCCAAAGCGATCTGCATCTATAATCAACATAAGTGTTGCATTGGGTACATTGACACCGACCTCAATTACAGTTGTTGAAACCAATATTTGGAGCTGATTATTTTTAAATTCTTGCATAATTTCTTCTTTTTGCGTATTTTTCATTTTGCCATGTAGCAATCCTACCTTGTATTCATCATTAAAAAAATTTGATAAGTACTCATAGATTTCTAAAGCATTTTTGGCATCTAGAGCTTCTGATTCTTCAATCAGGGGACAGATAACATAGGTTTGGTGATTATTTACTAATTCTCTTTTTGCCCATTCTAATACAGAGTCCAATTTTGTTGAACGCACCCAACGAGTTTCAACAGGTTGTCTTCCAGCAGGCATTTCATCAATGCTTGAAACATCCATTTCCCCAAAGGCAGTAATAGCTAGTGTTCTTGGAATCGGTGTTGCTGTCATAAACAAGACATCTGGTCTCATACCTTTTTCTCTTAAAATTTTTCGTTGGTTTACGCCAAATCGATGTTGTTCATCTGTTATGACAAGTCCTAGTTGATGAAAAACGACATCTTCTTGAATTAATGCATGTGTACCTATAATAATATCAATAGCTCCATTTCTTAATTGCTCTAGTATTTCTCTACGTTCTTTTAATTTCGTTGAACTTGTTAATAAAGCTATACGAACTTCTAATGGATTATATAATTTCTGAAAACTCTCCATATGCTGTTGTGCCAAAATCTCAGTAGGTACCATTAAAGCACCTTGGAAGCCAGCTGTAACTACTGCATATAGAACGATCGCTGCTACAATTGTTTTGCCACTGCCCACATCCCCTTGTAAAAGACGTTGCATATGATTTGCACTTAATAAATCTCTACATATTTCATTTGTTACCTTTTTTTGTGCCTCTGTTAATTGAAAAGGTAATGATTTTGTAAATTGTTTTAAACGCTTTATATCATAATGAATAGAAATACCATTTTGTTCAGCTTTTTCTTGCTTTTTTAATCCCTGTATCTGTAATTGAAAAATCAAAAATTCCTCAAAAACAATTCGTCGCTTTGCTTGATAATTTTCGCTGGGTAAATTAGGAAAATGCATAGAAAACATTGCTTCTTTTCTAGATAATAAATGATATTTTTTTAATAAATAATTTGGTAATGTTTCCTCAATTGCTTCACCATATAGATCAAATGCAGTCTGAATTAATTGAACAAGTGTACTTTGATGGATTTTTTTATTTACATGGTAGATTGGTGAAAAATCTTCAGTTTTACCATCTTTTGAAGCAAGAATTTTTATTCCATTCAACGATTTTCGTTTAGCATCCCATTTTCCATAAATAGCAATTTCTTCGGATAGGTGAACTTTTTCCTTTAAGAAAGATTGGTTAAAAAATGAAACATTGATGACTGCATGTTCTTGCATAATTCTAAATACCAATCGATTTTTCTTATAACCATAATGAGTAACAATCGGTTCAGAAACAACAAAGCCTTTCAGGGTAACTTTTTCTTGATCTTGGATTTCATCTAATTCTTTTTCTTGAATATCTTCATAACGAAAAGGATAATAGGTCAATAAATCTTCTACCGTATAGATACCTAAAGCCTGTAAATTTTCGGCTCGTTTAGAGCCGATCTTTGGAATTTTTGTAATAACATCTGATAAATCCAATTGGGTTCTCCCTTCTATTCAATATTGAATTGATTTTTCTCTATCTACAAAAAAAGTTGAGTCAAAACGAATGGCTTTGTCTCAACTTTATTTTTAATTAGTTTGCATTTTTATTCAGCAGAAAACAAATAAGGATACACAGGTTGTCCTCCATCTTGTAGTTCAATTTCTACCTTGGAATATTCCTTATTTAAAATTTCCTTGAGTTTCTCTGCTTCCTTCATTGTTCCTTTCTCACCCACAATAATCGTAACAATCTCTATATTATCATGAATCATCTTTCTCAGTGTTTCAAGCAAAACATCAAATCGGTCTTTTTTAGAAATAACAATCTTACCGTTGATCATTCCTAAATAATCGTCTGTTTTGATTGTCACATCATCTACCGTTGTATCTCGGGTAGCAGTCGTAATTTGCCCACTTGTTACATCATCCAACATATCGGTCATTGTCTCTTTGTTTTCATCCAATGTTTGACGTTCATTAAAACCAAGCATGGCAGTTAACCCTTCAGAAATAGTTTGCGAAGGAATAACCGAAACAGGAATTGAAGCAACTTCTACAGCTTGATTTGCTGCCATAAAAATGTTTTTGTTGTTAGGTAAGATGATAATTTGCTCAGCATTTACCTGATTAATGGCACTCAAGATATCCTCAGTACTCGGATTCATTGTTTGACCACCACTGATTACATAACTTGCTCCCAAACTTTTGAATAATTGTTGTAAACCTTCACCAGCCGCAATAGCAATTACTCCTAAAGGAACAGCAGCACTTTTAGCAATAGGTGATTGCGCAATTTTAGTATCATGTTCCAAAATTGTTTCATGTTGTAAACGCATATTATCTACTTTAATCTTAATTAATGAACCAAACTTTTGTCCATAATTCAAAACTTCACCAGGATGTTCTGTGTGTACATGAACTTTAATGATTTCATCATCATTAATAACAAGCAAAGAATCCCCTAATTTATTTAGATAATTTCTAAATATGTCATACTCAAATTTACTATCAACAGTGGGACCTTCACCAATTTGAACCATGATTTCTGTACAATAGCCATATTGAATGTCCTCTGTAGCTAATTGACTTTGAATACTGCGATGATGTTCTGCATTGACCATTTCATCCATTTCAGTAGTTGTTGGTTCATAAGTTCCTTTATCCAGATATGTTCCAGATAGCGATTCAAGAAATCCTTCATAGATAAAAAGAAGTCCCTGACCTCCACTATCTACAACACCAACTTCTTTTAAAACTGGTAAAAGGTCTGGTGTCTTTGTTAAAGCACGCCTAGCTCCCTGAACGATAGCATCCATTATTTCAATACAATCGTTACTTTCCTTTGCCTTACGCTCACCAAAACGAGCGGCCTCACGAGCAACAGTCAAGATCGTTCCCTCAACTGGTTTCATTACAGCTTTATAGGCTGTTTCAACACCATGTATAAAGGCAGCGGCCAATTCATCCGCCTGCAATATTTTTTTATCAGAAATTTGGTTGGAAAATCCCCTAAATAATTGTGACAGAATAACGCCTGAATTACCACGGGCACCCATCAATAGTCCTTTAGATAAAATACCTGCCAATTCGCCTACATTCTCTGAATATGAGTCGGTGACAGCTTTAGAACCACTAGTCATTGACAAATTCATATTCGTTCCTGTATCTCCATCTGGAACGGGAAAAACATTCAATGAATTCACGTATTCTGCATTCATATTTAACCGGCTTGCACCAGCCTTGACCATCTCCCGAAACTTACTGGCATTAATTTCTGTTACATTCACCTAAAATCCTCCTTTAGATTCATTGCCCATCGTTTAATGGAACAATTGCTCTTCTAATCAGGCAATACACGTACACCTTGAACAAATACATTAACTGAATTAGCTGTTACACCTAGTAACGCTTCAAGGTTATATTTTACTTTCTCTTGAACATTACGAGAAACCTCAGAAATTTTTGTTCCATAACTAATAATTGTATAAACATCTACAGCTACGCCGTTTTCTTTTTGCCGAACAATAACGCCTTTAGAATAATTCTCTCGGCGTAAAATACCATTTAAATTATCTTTAATTTGATTTTTGCTTGCCATACCGACTATTCCATAAATATCGGTAGCTGCACCACCAACTACCGTTGCAATAACATCATTAGTGATTTCAATCATACCTGAAGGGGTCTTAATTTTTACAGCCATTTAGAAAGCCTCCTTAAAAGGGTATATTTCCCCGATTTTCTTCTTTATATTCTAACATAGCTGTTCCTTAATGGAAAGAAAAGTTCATTAGATAATAAGTGGACTAGCTTTCATTTTATTTATTTATAAGTTTTTAATTTACCTTGACCAATGGAAAATGTCAATGTGCTTTATAAAATATTTACCAAAAATAATTCTAATTATTTGAACTTTCTTTAAACAAGTTACGTTTAAAAACTGGAAAGAGATTGTAAAAAAGCTAGGTAGAATTTAAAATCTTCTTGCAATACTTTGATCACTATGATACATTAAATTAGTATGAGCAGAATATTATCGCTCCAAGATCAAAGCAAAGGAGGAATTTATTAATGGCAAAGGTATGTTACTTCACTGGTCGTAAGACAAGAAGTGGAAATAATCGTTCTCATGCAATGAATGCTACTAAACGTACTGTTAAACCCAACTTACAAAAAGTTCGTGTATTAGTAGACGGCAAACCTAAAAAAGTTTGGGTTTCAACTCGTGCTTTGAAATCTGGAAAAATCGAGCGTGTTTAACCATATAGACAAATGAGCAAAAGCTGAACGTGTAAAGAACGCTCAGCTTTTTTATTTTATATTTAGAATAGATGAAATGGTTCATCCAAATTATTCTCAATCTTTACTTTGAATAACAGCAACCATTCCAGAGGCGAAAGAGAAAGAAGCTTTTTCATTAATAAATTCATTACTAGCATAAGAAGTAGGTATTTCTACCTCTTGATTTTTCAATGTATATTTACTTTCTGACAGCGTCAACTCTTTTACTGGTGTAAGACAACAATAAGCTAAGTAATTTTTATCTGCTTCTTTGTAGACTGTATGATTGCCAGGTAGGTAATAGGAAATACTATTTTGATTATCTTGTATTTTAATTTGCTCTGCATATGGCTTGAATCGTGTTTCTAATGGCATCCATAAATTAGCAAGAAAATGATCTACTCTTCCACCTGTTGCTCCGATAATAAATACTTGTGTTTCAGGAAATTTTTTAAACACACGTTCTAAAGCTAATTGTGTATCTGTATCATCTTTTTCTGCCTGTGCTACTAACATTTCTTTTGCTTGTTGTTTTATCTGGTTCACTTCTATTTCTGTAGCGGAATCAAAATCACCTACAGCTAAATCGATGGGCCAACCTTGTTCTAATAAATAAACATTTCCCCTATCCACACCAACAATATAATCAAAATCTTTTTGGCTTAGAGAAGATAAACAAGTTGAAAAAACACCGGTAACTATCAATGTACGCATTAATCTAGAACCTCCCTTAAAGCAGCAATACGTTCGCGAGGATCATTTGCATCATAAATATAGGAACCTGACACAAACATTGTTGCACCGGCCTTTTTACACAGCAAAGCCGTCTCAGGAATAATTCCACCGTCTACTTCAATCTCATAGTGGTAGCCATTTAATTTTTTCAATTCACTCAGTTCAGCTATTTTTTTTAAGGTAAAATCGATAAATGTTTGACCACCAAAACCTGGGTTGACAGTCATAATCAATATCTGATCTACCAAATGTAAAATAGGTATAATTGTATCAATCGACGTTCCTGGATTTAAAACGATACCTGCTCTAGCACCCTTGTCTTTGATCATTTGCATACAACGATAAATATGGGGGGTTGATTCTTGATGAACATTAATCGTATTTGCCCCTGCCTCAATAAATTGATCAATATAATTTTCAGGTTGAATGATCATTAAATGGATATCTAAAGATAAGTTCGTTATTGAATGAATACTTGAAACAACAGAAGGACCAAAAGTAATATTTGGAACAAACTGGCCATCCATCACATCAATATGAAGAGCCTCGATTCCTGCCATTTCTACTGTTTTAATTTCTTTTTCTAAATTAGCAAAATTAGCATTTAAAATAGAAGGGACTAATTTCATTGATTTCACTCCTTCTTTTTTTTATATACTGGTTTTCTTTTTTCAATTTCTTCTAAAAATTGTAAATAATTGTCATAGCGACTTTTAGCAATCATACCTTCTTTTGCTCTATGTTTTACCTCACAACCAGGTTCGTTAGCATGCATACATTCTCTAAATTTACAAAATGGTGCCGCCTTGACAAATTCAGGAAACAATTTTGGTAGTCTTTCTTTTTCAATTGTTTGAAAATCAATAGAACTAAATCCAGGCGTATCTGCAACCAAGCCCTGATCTATAGGAATAAGTTCTATATGACGAGTCGTGTGCTTTCCTCGGCCCAATACCTCTGAAATTTCAGCAGTTGCTAAAGTTAAATTTGAAGAAATATTATTTAGTAAAGTAGATTTACCAGAACCTGATTGTCCCATAAATACTGTCAGCTTTTCTGGAAAATATTGCTTTAATACCTCAATACCTTTATATTTCATCTCTAGATTATTACCTAAGATAACTGGATAACCAATTTGTTCATATTGTTTTTGGATAGAATGAACATCTGAACTGCCATCATCATTTAATAAATCTATTTTTGTTAAATAAATAATTGGTTTTATCTTTTTATTTTCTAATATTATTAAAAAGCGATCTAACAAATTATAAGAAAACAGCGGTTTTACCATACTTGTAACAATAACTCCTTGGTTTACATTTGCTACAGTGGGACGTTCCAATTCATTAAATCTAGGTAGTATATCTAAAATATAACCATCTGTTGAATTTTTGCTTTCAAAAATTACTTTATCTCCTACAAAAGGTACTATTTTTCTCTTACGAAAATTACCACGAGCTCTTGTTTGATAGGTGGTTCCCTTAGTATAAACATAGTAAAAACCACTTAACGCTTTTCTAATTTGACCTTTCAGTATCCTCACTCCTTCTAAGGCAATTATTAAAAATAATTATCTTAAGGATTTTTTATTAAGTTAAGTATAACAATTATTTTTCAGAAAGAAAACCAATTCTAGAGCATTGGAGTCTGATTTAAAAGGAAATTGTTAGAAGATTATTTTATAAAAAATAAGTAAGAGAACCTATAAGAAATTTTTCTACATTTTCTTGTAAGTTCCCTTATTTTTATAAAAATATCAATGAGTAATAAATTTTATTATAAAAGATAATTATTTATTATTTTTATTGTTTATCTTATTTTCACTGCTATCAGTTGGTTTTGGATTATTCGTCGTAGCATCTGTTGTTGGTTTTTCATTACTCTCATCAGTTGGTTTTTCTGACGACTGTTTTTTGGCATTATCATTATTTTTATTCTTATTTTCCTCTTTATTATTATTGTTTTTCTTATTGTCTTCTGTATGATTGTCATTTCTATCTAATTGATTAGAATTTTTGCTTTCTTGTGAAAAATTATTTTCTATTTTTTTAATTGCTGGTCCTGTACTAACATATAAAATAATTGAATCATTTTTTACATCAATAGGTGTACCTGCAGCTGGTGACTGTGAGAATACATACCCAGTTGGAACTGTATCATTTGATGCATTTATCTGTGAAATTTGGTCTGTACTCACTATACCTAATCCTATTAATTCATCTATAGCATCATTATAAGAATAATTGTAGTAGTTGCCTATAACGATAGGGCCAGAACTAACAGTTAAAATTACTGTATCGTTTTTTGGATCAATAGCTGTTCCGCGTTTTGGTGATTGTTTAATAATTGTTCCCTCAGGAGCAGAGTTAGCTTTACTTTTTTTAATAATAGTTTTGATATTTTTACTTTTCAATTCTTCTTTTACTTTGGTGTACATTCTATTTTTATAGTTATCTAACTTAACCTTTTTATTACCAGAACTAACATACAATGTAATTTTACTATCTTTTTTTATAGAAGTTCCTATTGGTGGATCAGTTTTAATTATTCTGCCTTCTGAAATTTTATTATCAGGTTGTTTTTTCAATGCTACTACACCCTGAAAACCAGCTTCTTCTAACACTTTTTTGGCAATTACTGGAGAACGATCACTAACTTTTAAAACCTTTATTTCATTTTTTCCACTAGCAAAATAAATACCACTCATGACCAATAAGCCAACTAAGATCACAATTATACTTGCTAATCCTATTTTTTGTTTTTTTCTTCTAGCTTTGTTTTTTTGTGTTTTTTTCGAAGATGCTTTAGATTCCTCATTTGCATCACTCTCATCATTCGTTGATGGTTCAATAGGTGTTAATATCTTTGTCTCTTCTAGATGGGGATCTGGTTGCCAAACAGCTTCATTCAAACGGTTAGGATTTAATACTGTATGTAAATCTTCTGCCATTTCATCTGCTGTCTTATATCGATCAATTGGATTTTTAGCAGTTGCATGTAAGACAATATTCTCTAAAGACTGTGAAATATTTTTATCAAATGAACGTACAGAAGGAATTTCTTCTTGGAAATGTTTTAAAGCAATTGTAACAGCTGATTCACCATCAAAGGGTACATTACCTGTCAATAACTCATACAAAATGATACCAACTGCATAGATATCAGATTGATCTGTTGCCATGCTACCACGTGCCTGCTCGGGTGATAAATAATGAACAGATCCAAGCATAGTATTTGTTTGAGTAATAGAAGTTTCAGATAAGGCAATAGCAATGCCAAAATCGGTAATTTTAGCTATATTGTTCTCATCAATCAAAATATTTTGTGGTTTTAAATCTCTGTGAATAATACGATGATCATGTGCTACAGAAACAGCAGAAAGAACTTGTTCCATTATATCAACAATGGTTTTAAAAGGAATTGGATAGTGTGTTTGAATATAACGTTTTAGATCCATTCCCTTAACATATTCCATTACTAAATATTGCAAGCCGTCTTCTTCACCAACATCATAGACACTGACAATATTTGGATGCACCAACTCTACTGCTGCCAAGGCCTCTCTTTGAAAGCGCCGAATAGCAGCCTGATCATCTTGAAAATCAAAACGTAAGACTTTTATCGCTACGTCTCTATCCAGAATTAAATCATGCGCCAAGAATACATTGGCCATGCCACCACTGCCGATATTACCTATAATTTGGTATCGACCATTTAGTTTCTTACCGGTTTGGATCATCGATTTTCCTCCTTATCAATTAAAATGAACCAGTAAAACTGTAATATTGTCTAGTCCACCCGCTTCATTTGAAGAGGCAATTAATTGGTTGGTTATTTCATCAAGTGTTTGATTTGACTGAATAATCTTCAAAATTTCTTCTTCACTAATCATATTTGTTAATCCATCTGAACATAATAACAAGTAATCATTGCTTTGCCATTTATGATTAGCTATATCAACTTCAATTTTCCCAGGCATACCTAGGGAACGAACAAGAATATTTTTTCTTGGATGATTAATGGCCATTTCTTTTGTAATTTCGCCTGATTTCACCAACTCATTGACCAAGGAATGGTCTTCCGTTAGTTGACAGATTTCTTTTTCACGAATCAGGTAAGCTCTACTATCTCCAATATTAGCTAATATAAATGAATGATCTAACAAAACAGCACCAACAAGTGTTGTTCCCATTCCCAGATATTTAGAATGTGATTGTCCTTTTTGAAAGATTTTTTCATTTGCTTCTTGACTTTTTTCAATCAACCAATTTTTTGTTGCTTTTTCTGTTGTAATTTTGTTATTCTGCCAATTTTCTCCAATATACTGAACAGCAATCTGACTAGCAATATCACCTGCTTGATGTCCACCCATACCATCTGCTAAAACAACAAGAGGAGCTTTCATTTCATTATTAAATATTCCTGCATAATCTTGATTTGTATTTCTTTTATGACCTACATCTGTTTGAACACTTATTTCCACTATTTTCACCCCATCTAATAAACTTTTTGCATGCAACAAATGAAAAAACCATCTGTTTGCCATCGATGTGGATAAAGAGTCAGCATTTGATCACGAACTTCTGCTGAAACTTTTTCGTTTCCAATAATATCGATTTTTTTAAACTCCGGATGTTTCTTTAAAAAAGTTATAATTACATGTTGATTTTCTTCTTGGGTAATTGTACAGGTACTATAAGTTAGTATGCCTCCTTTTTTCAAGGTTGGCACAACACTTTCAATAATTTCCTCTTGAATTTTAGCTAATTTTTTAATATCTTGTAATGTTTTACGGTACTTAATATCGGGTTTTCTACGCATCAATCCTAAACCTGAACAGGGTGCATCAACAAGTATGCGATCAAAGTATTCAGATGGATAAACTTCTTTTACCTTTCGTGCATCTAATTTTTCTAATTTGATTATAGAAGAAACCTGCATTCGTACTGCATTCTCTTTAATTAGTTTTAATTTATGATCATGAATGTCTAATGCAATAATTTTTCCTTGCTTTTGTTGATTTAGGAAAGTAGCAATATGGGTTGTTTTACCTCCTGGTGCTGCACATGCATCTAGTACTTGATTACTTTCATCTATCTGAAGAGTTGGAGCTGCTAGCATAGAACTTTCATCCTGAATGGTTAGCTTGCCTTCCCTAAACAGAGAACTAGTAGCAAGTCGTCCCTTTTCAGCAATAATTCCGTAAGGAGAAATTGGACTTTCGCTTGCTTCAATTCCCTCCTTTTGTAGTTGAATAATTGCATCAAAGCGACTGATCTTCCGACTATCAATACGACCACTAACATGACTTTTTTCAAACAGTGAAAGTCCTAGTTTTTTGGTTTCTGTTTCTCCTAACTGTTGGATTAATTTCTTTACAAGCCATAAAGGCATACTAATTTCTATTGAAAGACGTTCAATAGGATCTGAAATTTCGTCTAAGCTAGGTAATCCTCTTCGTTGTAGTGAACGTAGGATACCATTTACAAATTTACCAGTTCCTAAATTTCCCCGTCTTTTGGCAATCTCAACTGCTTCATTAATCACTGCATGATCTGGAACCTTATCTAAATAAAGTAATTGGTAGAAAGAAAGAATAAGTAGCATTCTTACCCAATGTTCTACTTTTTTTCTTTTATGTATAAAAGTATCTAGGTAATATTCTAATAATAGTTTTCTGCTAATTGTTCCATAAACTATTTCGGTAAATAAACGACTATCTTTTTCACCCAATTGCGAAGATTGAATCATTTCATTTAATAACAAATTAGAATAAGCGCCGCCCTTATCTATTCTCTCTATTGCTTGTAATGCTGCATCACGTACAGAAGATTTTATGTTTTTATTAGTATTCTTCATCTACTCACCTAGTTTCTGTCCCTCACAAATCGATTTTCCAAAACCATTCAAAAAATCTTGAATGGAGAGTTTGCCTTTACCAGCTGGTTGTACTACTTCTATCGCTAATAATTTATTATCACCACAAGCAATCCACAAAGCTTTTTTATTTTTTTTAACAATGGTTCCTGGTTCAGCAGTTGTTGTTTCATCGATTGGTGTTGTTTTCCATAACTTCCAAACTAGATTTTGATAGGTTGTAAAAGCAATCGGCCAGGGACACATGCCACGCACCTGGTTATCAATAGCCACGGATGCTTTTTTCCAATTAATTTTTTCTTGTTCTCTTGTAATATTTGGTGAAAAAGATACCTTCTTCTCATCTTGTGGTTCTGGGTTAATTTTGTTTTCTAATATTTTAGGTAAAGTATCTAAAAGCAATTCTTTTCCAAGACTACTTAAACGTTCAAACATTGTTCCCACATTATCTTGTTTTGTAATTGCTAATTCTCTTTGTGACAAAATATCACCTGCATCCATTTTTTTCACCATTTTTATAATTGTAATGCCTGTTTTATCATCACCATTGATGAGTGCATAATGAACAGGTGCTCCACCTCTATATTTAGGCAGCAAAGAAGCATGAACATTGATAGCACCATAGGTAGCACAATTTAAAAGTTGTTCAGGCAAAAATTGTCCAAATGCTGCTGTAATAATCAGATCTGGCTTACCTTTTATAATGGTTTCCATTTCCTTGGAATTTGCGATTTTTTCTGGTTGCAATATTGGTAAATGATGTCTTAGTGCTACTTCTTTTACAGGAGTGGGAGTAACAATTTTTTTTCTACCTACTGGACGATCTGGTTGTGTCACTACTGCCTGTATATGATAGCCAGCTTGCAAAAGTCCTTCCAAAATAGGCACAGAAAAAGCTGGTGTCCCCATAAATATAATTTTTTTCAATTTGATATTCCCCATATCTTTGCATGTATAATAGCAATTTACAATCTATCAATTTGATAATAAAAATCAAAAGCAACGATAGTAATTTCAGTTGATCATAGAATTCATTCTGAAATTTAATATTGTAGCTAGGTTTCATGAATAAAATTTCTTATGATGACTACCCTACCATTAAACAAAAGTTATTACAAACCTTTCATTCAAGTATTAATCAATTTTTCTAATAATGAATTATTCTTCTATTAAAACCTATATTTTTTATTGAATAAGGCAACTAAGTAAAGTTCATTGGTTCTGGATCAATCGATAGTTTCAATCCATCAGCAATTGCTTTTTGTGTTTCAGTTAAAATTTCTTTTAATATTTGCTTCAGCTTAGGTTCATATTTATACTTGATAATTACTTGATAAAAATAGTAATTATTTATACGCATAATTGCATTGGGTGTAGGTCCCAAAAGTAGGCATTTATCCGATAAACCTTCCTGCAATTTTTTTACAATGGTGAACATCTGTTTTGCAGCCTTACTTTCTTCCTTGTGTCCTGCAGTAATTTTTATAGTAAAGAAAAAGGGTGGATAATTTCCTTGATGACGTATCTGCATTTCTTTTTTATAGAAGGCTTCATAATTTTGTTCCTTTACTAATTGAATCGCATAATGTTCTGGATTAAACGTCTGAATGATTACCTCACCCGGTTTTTCAGCACGGCCAGCTCGCCCACTAACTTGAGTTAATAATTGAAATGTTCGTTCACTTGAACGAAAATCCGGTAAATTCAGTGACGTATCTGCATTTAAAACACCTACAAGTGTTACATTTGGAAAATCCAAGCCTTTAGCAATCATTTGGGTTCCTAACAAAATATCAGCTTTTCCTGAACCAAATTTTTGTAAAAGCTTTTCATGTGCACCTTTTTTTCTAGTTGTATCTACATCCATTCTAATGACACTTGCGGTTGGCAATAATTGTTTTAGTTCTTCTTCTAACTTTTGGGTGCCTGTACCATAATAACGCATTTTATTTCCTTTGCAATTTGGACATTTGTAGGTGATTTGTTCTTCGTACCCACAATAATGACATTTCATTCTTTTCGTATCCATATGTAATGTTAAAGAGATATCACAGTTAGGACAGGGAAGGACATAACCACAGTCACGACACATGACAAATGAAGAATAGCCACGTCGATTTAATAATAAGACACTTTGTTCATTATTTTCTATTCGTTGAACCAATTTATCTTGTAATAATAAAGAAAATGAAGAAAGATTTTTTTTCTGCATTTCTTCACGCATATCGACTACTTCAATAGATGGAAGCTTTGCAACTTGATTTGCTCGTTTTGTAAGTAATAATTCTTCATAAACTTTTTTTTGGGCTCTTGCCTTTGATTCCAATGAAGGGGTTGCACTTCCTAAAACAACTGGACAATGGTGATAACGACTACGCCAAATGGCGAGATCACGTGCATGGTATCTAGGTGTTTCTTCTTGTTTATAACTAGCTTCATGTTCTTCATCAATAATAATTACACCTAAAGATTCAACCGGAGAAAAAATAGCCGAACGAGCACCGATAACTACTCTAGCTTCTTTGCGTTCAACCTTGCGCCATTCATCATATTTTTCACCATGCGATAACCCACTATGCATAACAGCAACCTGATCTCCAAAACGGCTTTTAAAGCGATGGACCGTTTGAGGTGTCAATGAAATTTCAGGCACAAGCATAATCGCTGTTTTGCCTTGATTTAGTGTTTCAGCAATGACTTGCAAATAAATTTCTGTTTTTCCACTTCCAGTAATTCCCTCTAAAAGATAGGTTTTATTTTGTTGTGTATTTATTGAATGAATGATTTTATCAACAGCAATTTGCTGTTCAGTATTAAGTGTTAATGGAAGTGTTTTGATAAATTGCTTATTGGCATAAGGATCTCGATAAATTTCTTCTTCAAAAAATGCCAACCATCCTTTTTGTGCTCCTTCATTCAAAATTGAATAGCTAAATCCTAGTTCCTTCATTTTTTTTACAGAAGTTTTTTCTTCAAAACCAATTTTTTGAAGATAACTAATCAATTGTTCTTTCTTTTTAGATCCTTTTCTTAATCCAATCTTTATCTCTTCTAGTTCTTCAAACGATTTTTCAGATTTGATATAACGTGCTGTTTTCACTTTATTCCTAGTCGCAATTTCGTATCGAATATCTACCTTTTGTTGTTTTCTTAATTGCATTAACTGAGGTAAAATATATCTATTTTCGGCATCTTCCCAGGTAATTTCATCCAATCCGTGAAATAACTCATCCTGAAGCGATTCTTCAAGCTCATCTGTAAGATAAATGTATTTTTTATAGTCAGCTCGCATTACACTGGGTAACATTGTTTGCAAACAAGTAATCTTAAAAGCATATGTCTGTTCTTTCATATAATTAGCTAGTTCTAATAATTCTTGATTTAGAATCGGTTTAAGATCCAAGACTGCTATAATTTCTTTCCATTGAAAGGTTTGTTGTTCTGAAATTTGTTCTATATCTTCTATCTTTACAACAAAACCTTGAAGACGACGATTTCCATGGCCAAAAGGAACTTCTACTCGCATTCCAACAGCCAACTGTTCTTCTAGATAACTAGGTATAAGATAGGTAAATGGTTGATCTTTTTGCATAGTAGGGACATCAACAATTACGTAAGCTGCCTTGTTCATGGTCAACTGCTCCTTTTTTGCTTAAAAGCTTTGCATCTATTGTACTAAAGAAGCCTATATTTGTCTTGCTTAATTTTTTATATTATAAAAAATTAACAATTTTCATATAATTAAATTTATGAATAAATTTCCGTTCATCTTAAAAATATGTGTTATTAAACAAAAATCCTAAGAAATCTTTAAATAGGACAACTAGAATATTCATTAATTAAAATCGAATAGTTATGAATTTATATAACAAGTAAAATAATTGATGAATTCTTACTATCAATATACGTATTTTACATATTATCTATTTATTAAATTTGAATAATAGTGATGTACCTAGTTATTTTCGTTACTTACTATTAAAAGATCGTTAAGTTAATTGAAAATAAGTATATAACTAAATAACTATTTTTCAATTGAGAAATAGTTACACCCTATTCAATTATTATCTTTTCGATAAAATAGAGCTACCTAACAATCTAATTTCATTAAGGTATCTACCGAATTTTAAATTCATAAATAACTTTTTTAATTCATAAATAATTTTGTAATATTATTTATGAATCTATTTAACAAAAATAGGGATCAAACGACTTGCCTAGATAAAAAGCAAGTTGTTTGATCCTTTAAGCAGTTAGCTTACGGCTTTTTTGAATATAAGTAAAACCAGTGTAAATAATTACTACTACAATAATCCATGATAGTATATCTATATTTAGTCCTTTAAGAAAATTTACAGCAATAATTATTCCAACAATTCCTCCAATAGTTATTCCTAGGCTTACCTTTCTAGAATAGGTTCCTGCCTTGATAAAATTGATGCTAGCAACAGGCATTAACCCTGCACATGATCCCATCATAACAGGAAAAGCAACCAATGGATTCAGCCCCAACATATAAACCATAGCCATACAAGGTGCATAAAGTCCTACGCCAATCGTCATCAAACCACCAAAAATAAAATTACCTATAATGCCAATTACTAATTTTACGCAAACCAAAGAGGTCGCTGTATTTCCTGTACCTAACATGTCTAATAACCCTAATTGCTTACAAGCCATTAGTACTGCTGTAGCAATTAATGCCCATCCCATCCAAAATTGGACAAATTTTTCTGGAAGTTTAGCTACTGTATAAGAACCAACCCAAGAACCGAGAATTGCTGCTATAATTAAACTGAATAAGGTAACAGGTGAAACTTTTACCACTTGAATAAGTAAAATTGCTTCAAGTAAAACAGGAATAGAATGAGCAACATTCAACGTTCCTGGTAATAAACGATCCTGATTTAGTTGTTTTGTAAAATTCAATAACATTGTTGTTGGAGCAAAACTACCAATTCCTAATGTATCCAAAAAATCTGTAATAAAACCAATAATGATTGAAATAATCCAATTTCCGCTACCTAAATTATTTTTATTTGCCAATATATCTTTAAGTAGAAAATAACCAAATATAATCGCTAATAAAATAAAAATTATTAATAATACTAAAACCATTTTTCTCCTCCTTTACTGATTATCCCAGAATAAATCCATCTTTTAAGGGATCTTTCGGATTAACTAAAAATGTGTTAAAACCAGTAATATAAGCTGAACCAGTAATACAAGGAATAATTGCTTTGTAATTATCCACCATAGTCTCTTTTATAATTTGTCCCTTAAACTTTGTTTGTAAGATACTTTCATAAATAAATGATTCTCCTATATTCATTTGTCCCTTTCCATACAATGTAGCTAATTTTGCACAGGTACCTGTTCCACAAGGAGAACGATCCACTTGTCCATCACCAAAAACAACAACATTTTGATAATTAGCATCTGAACTAACTGCCGAACCATAAAATTCTACTAAATCTACCTGATTAATATGTTTCAAAGTTGGATGCTGAATTTCAATCTGCTCATTAACAGCATTCCGAATCTTTAATCCAATTTTACTGAATTTCTCTGAATTTTTAGGTTCAATATTTAAATCTACTGATTTAGCAGGTAATAATACAAAGAAACTACCTCCAAATGAAATATCAACGATTAATTTGCCAATTCCAGGTACATTTACTTCAATATCTTTTTTATAAAGAAAAGCAGGAACATTTTCAAAGGAAACAGAAATCACAGATTGCTCTCCGTCTAATTGTACCTTCCCATGAACAACCCCTGCGGGTGTATCTTGTACGACTGTTACTTCTCTATCATCTTTAGCTACCTTTACCCAACCTTGTTCAACCGCTGTAGTCATTGCTGCAATAGTATTATGACCACACATATTTAAATAACCACCTGCATCCATAAAAATAATTCCATAATCTGCCTCTTCATTAACCGGTTCTGTAATAAAAGCACCAAACATATCCTTATGTCCACGTGGTTCATACATCAAAATCTTACGTAAATGATCACTTTTTTTTTCTAGATATGCTTTTTTCTCAGCCATGGTTTTACCAGGAAATTTGGTAATGCCTCCAATGATTAATCGTGCCGCTTCGCCAGACGTGTGAGTATCAATTGCTGCAATCATTCTTGAGATTTTCATCATTTACCTCCAATTAGTTAATCTTTTTAAGATAGCGCCTTCTTTTTTGTCTTTTATAATAATTAATCTTAAAGCTATTCCAGATAAATGAAGCACCATTTCTTATTAGGAAAACTTTCAATATCAATACATAGCTCACCTTATCTATCATAACTACAATTAACAATAGAAATTCGTATGATACTAAACCTATCTTGATTAAAATTGCTAAAATTTTTTCTTTAAAAATCAATTTTAATGATTTGTTCTACTTTTTTAATTATCCTAAATATTGAGAATTAGTTTCTAAAACTATCTACTGATTATATCTGTTCCTTCCTATCTCAATAAATAGTCATCATACACAAGATTTTTCTATCTCAATTAATTTACATTTAGAACAACAATCACGATTTTATCGAATTTTTCCCTTTATTAAATTTAACAATTTTACTGAACATCTTATTTGCCTAGATATTTACATTTCAAAAATATAGTAAATTTTTCATCATGCTTTATTTTCTATCATATTCATTAATGATTAGGTCATTAATGAATAGGTATTTATTCATGTTAATATTTACCTAATCATCAATAATCTTACAAGAAATTTTGCATTTACCGAATAGCCCAGCAAAACCAAAATCTTTAACTCTATTAATTAAAATTATAAAATATTATAAAAAAATATCTTAAAGATTTTAATAAATTACTACCAGGTATTTTAATATCCATCTAAAAGTTCAATAATTCACAATCGTTAAACCAATATTATTACAATAACAAAAATAATAGGCTGATTAAAGTTTGCTAAAATTGATAATTTTTTAGTATTTTTAAACTTGATAAGTAATGATTTCATTGGTAGTAATGATGTTAAAAATATTATTTTTTCATCATTATAATGCTTGTGTTCTCATTTTCATTTATTATTTTAATGTATATTCAACCTTTCACCTCCCTATTTATGCTTATTAATAATTTAAAACAGGCAGCTACCCATACTTCATGTAAATGATATCATATCTATCTTTCTTATTAAAGTCTACTTTCTGATCTATCAAGAAATATATTTATTTATTGCTTATTTTTTATTTTTATTAAAAATAAAAAATAATATTTATTTAAATGATAAAAAGCCATTAAAAAATATTTTTTAATGGCTTTTTATCATTTAAATTATCTAGTTTTGTTTACTTGACTATCTAACTTATTTAATTGTATTTTCATGACTTATTTTTTCTTCTAAGTCTTTTTGTTCTTGTTCATGAATTTTTTTCTTTTCTTCTCTAGCTAATTGGATACGTTCGCGTTTTTCTTCTGGGTGTGGATCATTTATCAATTTACCTGTATTAATTTCTTCTAAAGCACGACCAACATTTTTTACAGATTCAAAAGAATCAAGAGTTGGATCCATTCCCTCATCCAGTTCATGTGCCCTCTTACTTGCTAGAATAACAAGTGAATACTTGGAAGGCACTTTTTTTAATAATGAATCAATCGATGGTTTTAACATCATAATCTTAAATCTCCTTTAACATTTTTATATACTTTCCAATAACATGTCTAACACGAAAATGTTCACTTGCAATAATATTTTTAATTTTTTGAACAGCTACTGAAACATCATCATTCACAACTGCATAATCATAAACAGCCATCATTTCTATTTCCTCACGAGCAACCCGCATACGCTCTTCAATAATTTCAGGATCATCTGTTCCCCGATTGATAATGCGTGATTTTAATTCTGCTAAATCAGGTGGTGTTAAAAAGATAAAGATACCATCAGATACTTTTTCTCTGACTTGTTTTGCACCCTGTACCTCAATCTCTAAAAATACATCTTTTCCCTCATCTAAAGTCTTGTTTACGTAAGTTAATGGCGTACCATAATAATTTCCTACATATTCAGCGTATTCCAACATTTCCCCTGCTTCGATCATCGCCTCAAATTCCTCACGTGAACGAAAATGATAGTCGACGCCATCTACCTCTCCTCCTCGCTTTTTACGAGTAGTCATAGAAATAGAATACTGAAAATCATTGTTCTCACTATCAAAGATAGCTTTTCTTACTGTTCCCTTTCCAACTCCGGATGGACCTGATAGTACAATCAATAATCCACGTTCTGACATAATGACTTCCTTCCCCATTTATTACCGTATTAGTTCTATTTTGCACTTTTTTTAGGTAATTTTCAAGAGATTTATTGATAAAAACTACTAAATACTTTTTATCCTAATTAAGAAATTTATCAATTAATTATTGCCTACTAAAAATATATTTAAAATAAAATGAAAAAAGGTTGAAGAATACTTCTTCAACCTTGTGTCCGAGTACGTTAACTTTTTCAAGTTAAATCTATTTATTATTTTTTACCAAATTATTTAATAATTGTTGAAACAACGCCTGAACCAACAGTACGTCCACCTTCACGAATAGAGAAGCGAGTTCCTTCTTCAATAGCGATTGGATGAATTAATTCAACTTCCATAGCAATATTATCGCCAGGCATAACCATTTCAGTACCTTCTGCTAATTCTACAACACCAGTTACATCAGTTGTACGGAAGTAGAATTGAGGACGGTAGTTAGAGAAGAAAGGAGTATGACGGCCACCTTCTTCTTTGGTTAAAACATATACTTCAGCTTTAAATTTTGTATGTGGTGTAATTGAGCTTGGTTTAGCCAATACTTGTCCACGTTCAATATCTTCACGAGCAACACCACGTAATAAAGCACCGATGTTATCGCCAGCTTCAGCATAATCTAATAATTTACGGAACATTTCAACGCCTGTTACAGTTGTTTTATTGGTTTCTTCAGCGATACCAACGATTTCAACTTCATCCCCAACACGAACTTGTCCACGTTCAACACGTCCTGTAGCAACAGTACCACGTCCAGTGATAGAGAATACATCTTCCACTGGCATCATGAATGGTTTGTCATGATCACGTTCTGGAGTTGGAATATATTCATCAACAGCATCCATTAATTCCATAATTTTATCTTCGTAAGCTGAATCGCCTTCCAAAGCTTTTAATGCAGAACCAGCAATAATTGGTGTATCATCACCTGGGAAGTCGTATTCAGATAGTAAATCACGAACTTCTAATTCAACTAATTCTAATAATTCTTCATCATCTACCATATCCATTTTGTTTAAAAAAACAACAATATATGGTACACCAACGTTACGTGATAGTAAAATATGTTCACGTGTTTGAGGCATTGGACCATCCGCAGCAGAAACTACTAAGATAGCTCCATCCATTTGAGCAGCACCAGTGATCATGTTTTTAACATAGTCAGCATGCCCTGGGCAGTCAACGTGCGCATAGTGACGATTTGCAGTTTCATATTCAATATGTGAAGTGTTGATTGTAATTCCACGTTCTTTTTCTTCTGGCGCATTATCGATATCAGCGTAAGTTTGTGCTTCTCCGCCACTCTTTTTAGCTAATACAGTTGCAATTGCAGCTGTTAAAGTAGTTTTACCATGGTCAACGTGTCCAATAGTACCAATGTTTACATGGGGTTTAGAACGGTCAAATTTTTCTTTAGCCATTTTAAAATATTCCTCCTAAGATTGTAAGTTTTAATTTATTATTGATAGATAATTTTAGCAATTATCCCATCATCTTTATTTATTTTAACCGAAAACATTAAAAATAGATAGTCCCTAAATAGCTAGAACCTGGTAATATTAAGCATTACCACCATTTTTCTTAATAATATCTTCTTGAACAGATTTTGGTACATCTTCATAATGATCAAATACCATCATAAATGTACCACGTCCCTGTGTAGATGAACGTAAAGTTGTTGCATAACCAAACATTTCAGCCAATGGAACAATAGCATTCACGATTTGTGAGTTTCCATGTGCTTCCATGCCTTCTACACGTCCACGACGACTTGTAACATGTCCCATAATATCACCTAAGTAATCTTCTGGTACTGTAATAATTACTTTCATCATTGGTTCTAAAATAACTGGTTTTGCATTTTTGGCTGCAGCACGTAATGCCATAGATGCAGCTACACGAAAGGCTGTTTCATTTGAATCGACATCATGGTAAGAACCATCATAAAGTTTAGCCTTGATATCAACCAATGGATAACCAGCAAGTACGCCATTATTCATTGAATCTTGTAACCCTTTTTCAACAGCAGGAATGTATTCGCGAGGAACAACACCACCAACAATTGCATTTTCAAATTCAAAGCCTTTTCCTTCTTCGTTTGGCGTAAATTCAACCCATACATGACCGTATTGTCCTTTACCACCAGACTGACGAACAAATTTTCCTTCTGCCTTAGTTGCTGCACGGAACGTTTCACGATAAGATACCTGTGGTGCTCCTACATTGGCATCTACCTTGAATTCACGTTTCATACGATCTACCAAGACATCTAAATGAAGTTCACCCATTCCAGAGATAACTGTTTCTCCAGTTTCAACGTTTGTTTCAACACGGAAAGAAGGATCTTCTTCTGCCAATTTTTGCAGAGCGATACCCATCTTATCTTGATCCGCTTTTGATTTAGGTTCAACAGCAACCTGAATAACAGGATCAGGAAATTCAATGGATTCAAGAATTACTGGTGAATCTTGAGAACATAGCGTATCACCTGTCGTTGTATCTTTTAGTCCTACAGCAGCAGCAATATCACCAGAGTAAACCCGATCAATTTCATTTCTTGTATTTGCATGCATTTGAAGAATACGGCCAATACGTTCTTTTTTATCTTTTGAAGCATTTAAAACATATGAACCACTATCAAGAACACCAGAATACACACGGAAGAAAGTTAAACGACCTACAAATGGATCTGTCATTACTTTAAATGCTAATGAAGCAAATGGACCTTCATCATCTGCTGGGCGAGTTGTTTCTTCGTCTGTTTTTGGATTTACTCCCTTGATTGCATCAATATCAAGTGGTGAAGGTAGGTAATCAAGAACAGCGTCCAACATTAATTGAACTCCTTTGTTCTTGAATGCTGAACCAGCTAAAACTGGGAAAAATTCAACGTTAATTGTTGCTTTACGAATTCCTGCTTTTAGTTCGTCAACTGTAATTTCTTCGCCATCAAGATATTTCATCATTAAATCTTCATCTGTTTCTGCAACAGCTTCGATTAATTTTTCACGCCATTCGTTTGCTTGCTCTAAATGATCTTCAGGAATATCTGTTTCTTTTATATCTGTACCTAGATCATTTGTATAAATTTCAGCTTTCATCTTGATTAAATCAATGATACCAGTGAAATTATCTTCAGCACCAATTGGCAATTGAATTGGATGAGCATTTGCTTGTAAACGATCATGCAATGTTTCTACTGAATATAAGAAATCTGCACCAATTTTATCCATTTTATTACAAAAGACAATACGTGGTACCTTATATTCAGTTGCTTGACGCCAAACTGTTTCTGTTTGGGGTTCCACACCAGATTGTGAATCAAGAACAGTTACAGCACCATCTAATACACGTAGTGAACGTTGAACTTCAATTGTGAAATCCACGTGTCCTGGTGTATCAATGATGTTTACACGGTATCCTTTCCATTGGGCTGTTGTTGCAGCAGAAGTAATGGTAATTCCGCGTTCTTGTTCTTGTTCCATCCAGTCCATTTGTGAAGCACCTTCATGTGTTTCACCAATTTTATGGATTTTACCAGTATAATATAAAATACGCTCAGTTGTTGTTGTTTTACCTGCATCAACGTGCGCCATAATACCGATATTACGAGTGTTTTCTAATGAAAATTCTCTTACCATTAAGCCTTCTCCTCTCTTTATTTTAATTAATTACTAAGTAAATTATCTGAAATTCTACATCCAGAGAGGATATTCTACCAACGATAATGTGCAAATGCACGGTTAGCATCTGCCATTTTATGTGTATCTTCACGTTTCTTAACAGAAGCACCAGTATTGTTGGCAGCATCCATAATTTCTTTTGCAAGACGTTCTTCCATTGTATGTTCACCGCGTAGGCGAGCATAATTAACTACCCAACGTAGTCCCAAAGTAGTTCGACGTTCAGGACGAACTTCAACGGGTACTTGATAGTTTGAACCTCCAACACGACGTGCTTTAACTTCAAGAACAGGCATGATATTTTTCATTGCTTGTTCGAAAACTTCTAATGGGTCATTTCCTGTAGATTCCTTAATAATGTCAAATGCATTATAAATAATATTAGCAGCAATCCCACGTTTTCCATCTATCATTACACGATTGATTAAGCGAGTCACTAATTTTGAGTTATAAATAGGATCTGGTAAAACATCACGTTTTGCAACAGGACCTTTACGAGGCATCCGTAACTCCTCCTTCCGAAATATTCATCTTTTATGTTAATACTGTCTAACTATTTAGCAGCTTTTGGTCTTTTAGTACCATATTTAGAACGGCTTTGTTTACGATCGTTCACTCCAGCTGTATCTAGGGCACCACGAACGATATGGTAACGTACCCCTGGCAAGTCTTTCACACGTCCACCACGTAACAATACAACACTATGTTCTTGTAAATTGTGGCCGATTCCTGGAATGTAAGCTGTAACTTCAATTAAGTTTGACAAACGAACACGAGCATATTTACGTAAAGCTGAGTTCGGTTTTTTAGGTGTCATTGTTCCCACACGTGTACATACGCCACGTTTTTGTGGAGAATCAATATTTGTTTGAACCTTTTTAAAACTGTTATATCCCTTATTCAAAGCTGGAGAATCAGATTTTTCCACCTTTGATTTACGAGGTTTACGTACTAATTGATTAATTGTAGGCATTTCTTATTTCCTCCTTCCACTTCTAGTTCCACACGTCCAGGTGGTTCTTTTTTTTAAATAAAAAATAATGCATTAACTGCATTTCCCTTCATGCTTTGATAAACAGTCAGCACGTCTTATAAAAAGACCTGTAATAAAGCACCTTTGTTAGAATAGCATGTTTTCAAGCAAATGTCAATATTAACTTATAATTAATTACTCTTTTTCTATTTGTATTCTAATTCAGAAATTTGTCTTATTTTTTAAGTAAAATACTTTCCGACCTATTATGGTTTCCTATCTTTCTTTTTTGCAATTTTAACGGTACAATGAAGATAATTTATTAAGAAGGAGCAAAGATCAATGAATTTGAAACAGCGTGCCGGCATTGAGGCAGCTAAATATGTTGAGAATGGGATGACTGTTGGACTTGGTACTGGTTCGACTGCCAAATTTATGGTGGAAGAAATTGGAAGACGTGTAAGAGAAGAAGGCTTAACAATTACAGGTGTAGCGACGTCTAAAGAAACCGAAAAACAAGCGTTGTCACTGGGTATTCCATTAAAAAGTATTGATGAAGTTCCTTATGTAGATATTACAATTGATGGTGCAGATGAGATTAGTCAGGATTTTCATGGAATAAAGGGTGGTGGTGCTGCACTACTTTTTGAGAAAATTGTTGCTACCTACTCAAAAAAGTGTATCTGGATTGTTGATGAGTCAAAATTAGTAAAAAGCTTAGGTGCATTTCCTTTACCTGTAGAAGTTATTCCTTACGGAAGTCAACAACTTTTCCACCTACTTGAAAAAAATGATTATCATCCAACAGTACGTAAATCTTCTAAAAACAATGCTCCACACATTACTGATAGTGGCCATTACATTTTTGATTTACATTTGGATAAGATTGAAGATCCTGTCAGCTTAAGTTCCTATTTGGATAATTTGGTTGGTGTCGTTGAACATGGATTGTTTTTAAACATTGTTTCTCTGGTTATTGTTAGTCACGATAAGGGTATCCATACATTAAACAATAGTAAATTGATAAAATAAGCCATTTATCAACAAAACTATTCCAATTAGTCAATTAGTGTAGAAATAAATCATTCAGAAAACAAACTACCATTAAAGAGTAAGAAAAGACATTTCTAGAAATAGTCTTTTCTTACTCTTTAATTAGTCATCTCGATAAAAATAAATTTTTTAAATGATATTTTTTTTATTAATGTTTATCTTTTTTATATAAATAAAAAGAACGGAATACTTTTATTTCTCTGTTTTACAAGCAAATTTCACGAATTCAAACTCTCTTGTTCTTATTTTCACAATTTTTTATTATTTTTTAATTGAACAATGGAAATATGTAGAAAAACGTTGTACAATAAAAGCTGAAATTAGATACTATCTTTCAAAGGAGAGTTATATATGCCAAAATTAGTTTTTTCTCGTCATGGAATGAGCGAATGGAATGCATTAAATCAATTTACCGGTTGGGTTGATGTTAATTTATCACCTGAAGGAATTGAAGAAGCAAAAGAGGGTGGACGAAAAATCAAAGAAGCTGGAATTGATTTTGATATTGCCTATACTTCTGTCTTAACACGTGCAATTAAAACGTGTAATTTAATTTTAGAATATTCTGACCAACTATGGGTACCTCAAGTAAAATCTTGGCGCTTAAATGAACGTCATTATGGTAAATTACAAGGCTTAAACAAAAAAGAAACAGCAGAAAAATATGGAGACGAACAAGTACATATCTGGCGTCGTTCTTATGATACACTGCCTCCATTATTAGAAGAAATGGATCCAGGTTCTGCCTTAAATGATCGTCGCTATGCTGGACTGGACAAACGTGATATTCCAGCTGGAGAAAATTTAAAAGTTACATTGGAACGTGCTTTACCTTTCTGGCAAGATCATATTGCTCCTTCATTGGTAGATGACAAGACTGTTTTAGTTGCCGCACATGGTAATTCTATACGGGCTCTTGTTAAACATATTGAAGGTATTTCTGATGATGATATTATGGGTGTAGAGATTCCAACAGGTCAACCACTTGTTTATGAACTAAACACTGACTTATCTGTAGCTAAAAAATACTATCTATAATTTTTGAAAATATAAATAATAAAGCAGATTGCTCATTATTTAGCAATCTGCTTTATTATTTTTTTAAAACAAGCAATAAAATTAATATTTAACTATAATTTTATTGAGCAATTGCTGTTTCAAGTCCAACTTTAATCATAGCATCAAATGTCGATTGACGTTCAGCTGCTGTTGTCTCCTCTCCAGTGACCAAGCTATCACTGACAGTCATCACCGCTAATGCCTCTACACCAAATTTGGCAGCAAGATAGTATAAGGCAGCTGCTTCCATTTCAATCGCTAAAACACCTAATTTCCCCAAACGGAAAACTGTATCGGTATTTTCCTTATAAAAAACATCATCTGAAAGAACATTACCAACATGGACAGTAAATCCCTGCTCTTTTGCAATATTATAGGCGTTCATCAATAGATCAAATGTTGCTATTTGAGGGAAATCATAGGTAGGAAAGTCATTTTTTATCATTGCAGATGACGTAGCAGCTGCTTGTGCTAAAACCAGATCACGAATATGAACTTTTTCGGATATTGATCCACAAGTACCTACACGAATTAATTTTTTGACATTATAAGAATTGATCAATTCGTGAGCATAAATAGAAGCTGATGGCATACCCATTCCTGTTCCCTGAACAGAAATTTGTTGTCCTTTGTATGTTCCGGTATAACCAAGCATACCACGCACTTGGTTATAACAAACTGGATGATCTAAAAAAGTTTCTGCAATATATTTTGCTCGTAATGGATCACCTGGAAGTAAAATTTTATCTGCTATTTCTCCTAGTTCTGCTTCGATATGTACACTCATAGTATTCTCCTTTTATATAAATGATTGTTAAAGTTTAGCTAGTATTTCTTTGACTAAATACTTAAATTGTACTTTTACACGCTGTGTCGTTTCAACTACTTCTGTATGGTTTAAATCATTTTGCATACCAGCAGCTAAATTTGTAATACAAGAAATTCCTAAGACTTCTAACCCACTGTGAACTGCAACAATAACTTCAGAAACAGTTGACATACCAACCGCATCTGCTCCCATTGCTCGTGACATTCTAATTTCTGCTGGCGTTTCATAAGTAGGACCTGAAAATCCCATATATACACCCTGTTGTAATTTAATACCTTGTTCAGCAGCTACCTGATTAGCTATCGTTTGAAAATTCTCCGAGTAAGCATGACTCATATCTGGAAAATGTGGTCCTGTTTTTTCATCATTTGGACCAATTAGTGGATTATTTCCAGTAAAGTTAATATGATCGGTAATCAGCATGAGGTCGCCTGGAATAAAGGATTGATTTACACCTCCAGCTGCATTGGTGACAATCAAGGCATGGACACCCAAAGCAGCCATTATTCTGACAGGATAGGTAACTGTCTGCATCGAATGTCCCTCATAATAATGAAAACGACCTTGCATAGCTATTACTTTTTTTCCAGCTAGGATGCCACATACTAGATTTCCTGCATGACCTGTAACCGTTGAAATAGGAAAATAGGGAATTTTCTCAAAAGGAATCTTTTTAGCATCAGTTATTTCTTCTGCTAATTCACCAAGTCCAGAACCTAGAATTAAGCCAAAATCTGCTTGTTCTACACCATTCTTTTTTAAAAATGTTACCGTTTGGGCAATTTTTTCTTCTAAATTTATCATTGATTTTCTCCTATTTTAATTGATATAAAACTATTGTTTGTTTTCAATTCCAGTATTAAAGCCTTACTTTTTAGAATAAAGAATAAAAAACCAAGTTATTCTCTAATAAATTCATTGTAATATAATAAGTTTACGAGATTATTCTTTAGTTAGATTTACTTATTTGTTGATGAATAGTTATCTTCACCATTATAATTTTTAGTTCTTTTCAATTATTATAGCAGTTAGCTTTTTTAATTCATATTCCTTCAACAAACTTAATGCACACAATAGCTATTTCGTTTTAATATAATTTTTACCATTTGCTTTTGGACCAGATGCTTTACCAAAAAAGATAACTAAGACTAGAATCGTCAGTGCATAGGGAGCGGCTTGTAAATATACTTTTGGTATATCTGCAATTACTGGTAAATTTTCACCAACAATTCCTAGATTTTGAGCAAAGCCAAAGAATAATGCAGATAACATTGCTCCTAGAGGATTCCATCGACCAAAGATCATTGCTGCCATTGAGATAAATCCCTGTCCGGCAATTGTCGTAATACCAAAGCGGCCAGCAACAGTTTGAGCAAAGACGGCGCCTCCCATTCCACCAAGAAAACCAGAAATTAATACACCAGTATAACGCATAAAGTAAACATTAATTCCAAGTGTATCTGCTGCTTGTGGATTTTCACCAACAGAACGTAATCTTAAGCCAAAACGAGTTTTAAAAAGAATAAACCAAGCAAAAAATGCAATCAAAATAGCAACAAAAGCAGGTAATGAAGTCTGCTTAAAGAATAATGTACCTATCAAGGGAATTTTTTCTAAAAATGGAAATTTAAAATAACCAAATGGTTGACTGATCATATCTGTTTGTCCTTTATCATACATGACTTTTACTAAAAATACAGACAAAGCCGGTGCCATTAAATTAATCACCGTGCCACTAACAATATGATCTGCACGTAAATTGATTGTAGCAACAGCATGGAGAATAGAAAAAACAATTCCCACAGCACCACCAACAAGACAAGCCAGCCAGGGAGTTATTGCACCAAAAGTATTTGCAAATGATAAATTAAAAACAATTGAACTAAATGCGCCCATCACCATAATACCTTCAAGACCAACATTAACAATTCCCCCTCTTTCAGAAAAGGTACCACCTAGAGCGGTTAAAATTAGCGGAGTAGCATAAACCAATGTTTGAGTAATAACAGATGCTAAAATTAATACATTCATCAGATAGTTCCTCCTTCTTGATCATTTGGATCTTCGGCTGATTCAGTTGATTCAACCTCAGTAATTGCCGTTTTATTTCTTGAGATTTTAGCTAATAATAAACGAGTTAAATAGCTAATACCCACAAAGAAAATAATTGAAGCAATAACTACATCTACTAATTCTGTTGGTAATCCTGTTAATAATGGCATACCTTGTCCACCTAATTTTAAAATACCAAATAAAAGAGCGGATAACAAAATACCAATAGAACTTCCAGCACCAAGTAATGAGACAGCCATACCATCAAAGCCAATACTTATGGACGTACTTTGAACAAAGAAATTCTGGAAAGTCCCTAAACCAAGTACAACACCACCAAGACCAGCAAGAACACCAGAAATCATCATTGATAAAATAATGGTACGTTTACTACTCATACCCGCATATTCAGAGGCAAATGGATTTAATCCTACTGAACGAATTTCAAAACCCAAGGTCGTTTTTCTCATTAAAAACCAAACCAAGAATAAAGCAATGATTGCTAAAAAAATACCAATATTTAAACGCGATCCATCACTAATATTGCTTAAAAATGGGGTCTGAAGCGATGTATTCTGTCCAACAAAATGAGTAATTCCCTTATTTTCTATCAGGGATGGTCGCATAACACTATTTACAATATAATTGCCAAAATAAAGAAAGATATAATTCAACATAATGGTAACAACGACTTCACTTGTACCAAAATAAGCGCGCAAAATTCCTGGTATAGCAGCTGCAACAGCGCCAGCTAGAGCACCGATAATAATAACAAGTGGGAGTGCAACCACACGAGGTACATTTGGGATTGAAAGAGCTACCCAGATGCTTGCTACCCAACCACATAGTGCTTGTCCTGGTAAACCAATATTGAAAAAGCCAGCAGAATTGGCGACTGAAAAACCTAATGCTGTAAATATTAAGGGTGAAGAAGAAACAAGAATTTCACCTATACTTCTTTTCCCATTAAATGCTGTTTCAAACATTGCCTGATAATTTTCAATAGGATCATAATCAAAAATCAACATGATAATTGCACCTAAAATAAATCCCATAATTACTGAAAGGATGGGTACCAAAATCATTCTAATTTTTTCTGAATGATTAGTCATTTTGTTTCACCCGCTTTTACGTTTGATAATTCTGCCCGAGCTTCTTCTAAAGAATAGCCAGCCATTAATAAACCTAATTCATTTTCTGAGGTCTCCTTTGGATCGACCACACCAACAATTTGACCAGCATGAATAACTGCAATTCGATCCGAGACATTTAAAATTTCATCTAATTCAAAGCTGACAAGCAATACTGCTTTTTGTTTATCTCTTTGCTCAATTAGCCGTTTATGAATATATTCAATAGCTCCTACATCAAGTCCACGTGTTGGTTGAGCTGCTATTAATAAATCTGGGTTACGATCAATTTCTCTAGCAATGATTGCTTTTTGCTGATTGCCGCCAGATAAAGCCTTGGCAGGCACCTCTTCATTTAATGCCCGAACATCATATTCCTTCATTAATTTTTGTGCATGTTGTCTAATCACTTTATGCTTTAATAAACCATTTTTACTATAAGGATTTTGATAATAAGTTTGCAAGCCAATATTATCGGCAACTGACATTTCCAAAATTAAGCCATACTTATGGCGATCTTCAGGTACATATCCAATTCCTGTTTCTGTTATTTCACGTGGCTTTTGATTTGTAAGCAGCGTAGAACCATTCAACATAATAGTTCCTTTTTCAATTTTTGTCAGACCGGTAAGTGCTTGAACAAGTTCAGTTTGTCCATTTCCATCAATTCCTGCAATCCCAACTACCTCACCAGCATGAATTTTTAAGTTTAGTCCCTTAATCGCCTCAACATTCCTGCTATCTTTTACAACTAAATTTTCAACCGATAAAATTGTTTTTCCAGGTTTTGCTATTTTTTTCTCTGTTTTAAAGGAAACAGAATGTCCTACCATCATATCAGCCAATTCTTGAGAAGAACTATCAGCTACCATTACTGTATCAATACTTTTTCCGCGTCGAATAATCGTACAACGATTTGCCACTTTTTTGATTTCATCTAACTTATGAGTAATTAAAATGATAGATTTTCCTTCTTTAGTTAACTCTTTCATAATAAATATCAATTCGTCAATCTCTTGTGGTGTCAATACTGCTGTTGGTTCATCAAAAATTAATACATTTGCACCTCGATAAAGTGTTTTTAATATTTCAACTCGTTGTTGCATTACAATGGAGATATCATGAACATATGCATCTGGATTGACATCTAAGTTATATCGTTGAGATAATTGAGCAATTTCTTTTTTGGCTTTTTTACGATCAAGAATGCCGAAATTTGTTAATTCATTTCCTAAAATAATATTTTCTGTAACGGTAAATGCATCCATTAACATAAAATGTTGATGAACCATCCCAATGCCCAAACGGTTTGCCTTTGTTGGATCAGAGATGACCACCTTCTCGCCATTCATAAAAATTTCGCCAGAAGTTGGCACTAATAATCCAGAAAGAATATTCATTAATGTTGATTTTCCAGCACCATTTTCTCCTAAAAGTGCATGTATTTCACCTGATTTAATTTTCAGATTGATGTTATCATTTGCTTTAAAATTGCCAAACTGTTTAGTAATGTTACGCATCTCAATGACAAATTCTTGTGACAAATTTTATTCACTTCCTTATACAATAATAATTGGTAATACTTGTAAAGGGGAACTAGGCATTAACAAATCAAAAGATGATTACTTAATAGATTAAAGATATAATAATTATATCATTAATTTTATTTGTTAAGGTAGTTAAGATATTCTAATCTAACTGGAACAATCAGTTTACACTAAATCATGCTCTATAATTATAAAAGCCGATAAATAGAAAAAATGACTATTTTCTAATTTTATCGGCTTTTATTTTACCTATTTTCAGGTTTTTCAGGTACTTTTATTTCGCCAGAAATCACTTTTTCTTTTGCTTCTTTTACTGCTGATCTTGCTGAATCGGATAGATTTCCTTTTGTTATATCTACGCCTCCAGCTTTCAACCCATAAATCAAATGCTTTCCACCTGGAAATTTATCTTTAAGTGCCCGATCTGCAATATCTTGAACAGAAGCTCCCACGCCTTTTAAAGTAGAGGTTAATGTAAAATTATCTTTTTTACCATCTTTTGTCTTATAATTTCCATCATCCTGTTGATCGCGATCTACGCCAATAACCCAGACCTTATCACCATTACCTGCTTTGTTTCTAGCTGCTGCTTCTTGGAAAACTCCTTGACCAGAAGCGCCAGCTGCATGGAAAATGATATCTGTACCTTCTTGATACATTGATGCTGCAAGTGCCCTACCTTTTGCTGAATCTGCAAAAGAAGCCACATATTTTGCATTTACGGTAATTGTTTTGCCTAATTTTTTAGCAGCATCGGCAACCCCTTTTTGATATCCAGCTTGAAAACGGTCAATGACAACCCGTTCTTCACCACCAACAAAACCAAGTTTGTTTGTTTTTGTTGTATAGGCCGCTGCTACACCAGCTAAATAGGCCGCTTCATTATCTTTAAATGTAGCAGACACTACATTTTTTTTATCAGCAATAACATCATCTATAATTGCAAATTGTGTTTTTGGATTTTTCTTTGCTGCTTGCTGAATGGTATCTTTTATTAAATAGCCAACACCAAAAACTGTTTTAAAATTATTTGTAATTGCTTGATCGACATTGCTTGTGTACTGCGAAGCATCTTTTGATTGTATATAAGCATAGCCTTTGACTCCTTCTGGTAAATCATGTTTCTTGCCCCATGCTTTCATTCCTTCCCAAGCAGATTGATTGAAAGATTTGTCATCAATGCCACCAATATCGGAAATCATTACAATATTATGATCTGGATCTCCTTTTTTAGAAGAATTCTTTGTATGCTTTCCACCACAGGCAGCTAGTGACAGTGCTACCGTCAATGCAATGACTCCTAAACCAAGTAATTTTGCTTTTTTCATTTCTGTAAAGCCTCCCAAAATAATTTTATAATAAACAAATTTTTAGATTTGTTTTTACTAAATTTGGACTATTATTCATTTCATTAGATTTTTTATAATAAATGTTTAAAAGTACCTTACTTTTTAGATAGCAAATACTAATAAATCATTAAATTATTTTCATGAAATAAATTAAAGTAACCATCATTCATTAACCATTTCTAAATAACTTACTTTCTTTAAATTATTATATGTTTCATTACTTTTTAGTTTATCTAAACACATTTTTTAATTGATTGATCATCATTTAAAATAGCTTCAAAACATCTGTTAAGGAAAATTTTATAAATTCTCTTTAGTAAATGGATTTGGAAGCAATTGACCTACCGTCGTCTCCTTTTTTACTCCAGCTATACCAACCAAAATAACAGGCATATCAGGAGAGAAAAATTCAATCATTACTTGGCGACAAGCACCACATGGTACAATAGGTGCAGCGGTTTGACCAGCAATAACCAAACACTGAAAATCTCTTTCTCCTTCAGACACTGCTTTAAATATAGCTGTTCTTTCAGCACAGTTTGTCAATCCATAAGAAGCATTTTCAATATTTTTCCCTAAATATGTTTTTTCATTTTTAGTGATCAAACAGGCACCTACTGGAAAATTTGAATAAGGAACATAGGCTTTTTGCATAGCAGTCATTGCTAATTGTATCCACTGATCTTTTTTCATTTTATGATTCCCTTCAGATTCTTTATTCATTTTTTGATTTTTATATAGTAAAAATTACTAGTTATTTTTGTAATTACAGGCTACAAATCATATATTAAGAGTCAGCCATATATATCAAGGCTAACAATATTTATTTTCGATTAAGTTCCATTATTTTTTTCTCATCAGTTATCATTTTTATTCTCTTGATTGGTCACATTCATCAAACAATCTATAGAAAATTCATCCAATTTGATAGCCATTTTTATTTCTATTTTTCTTATCATTTAACTTGATCGGTAATTAACTTATTTTCTATCATCTTAGATTATCGTTTGTTTTTTCATCATTGATGATTGTTAGCATAAATGAAATTATATTTCGCCTACTTTGTTACATTCGCCATCTATATAGATACCTATCAAACTATCTACAGTTTACCAGAAACGTTCGTAAAAAAATAGTAGATAATAAAGAAAAGATGGATAAAATTTAAAATTAAATAATCGGTTATAATGATTAAAAATTAGGGATAAAATTAGGAATTGAGATTAATTAATTACTACTAATTAAAATAAAAATCAAGAAAATAAACTGTTTATTCTCATTAAATAACGAACAATAACTAAATAAATGGCTAAATATAGAAAATTTAGTCACCTATTCAAAATTAACCAGCTATTTTGTATTATCAAAAAATTTCTATTCGATGAAACATAAAAATAAATTTTTATGAGTTTCGACTATTAAAAAATAAAAAACATAGGAAAAAATTTTCCTATGTTTTTACCCATCTTATAATCGATCTTCTTGTCATTATAGAAGTCATTTCTCTATTTGCTTAATTAATCGGTTGTTTTTGCTCATCAATAAATTTTAATATAATTTTTATTTTTCACTACCAAACTTGTGCTAACATCATAAAACCTGGAATCCAACAAGTAACAATTCCTTCCAAAATTGCTAAATAAAAGACTGGTTTTCCAATTGGTTTTTCCAAGACATATTCAACAAAACCAAGACCCCATAATACACCCCAAGACAACCAAATTAATGCAAAACGCCAATCGCCATCTGAGAAATAAGAAATATAGGCACATAATAAAGTGTTTATTGCAACAAATAAAGCAAAAATGCCATAAACCTTCATATCGAGATCAAAAACATAAATAATTCCAACGAGTAGATAGGTAAAAGAAAAAAGATATCCAGTACCAGCACTATAATAATCACCATGGAATAAATAAATCGTATTGATTAAAAATGAAAGACTACCTGTCAAAAGATTTAATAAAGCAATCGAGCGTTGGTCGATATCTAATAAGCCACCTACTCCATTGCTTATTAATGTAATTGCTACAAATAATAATCCTACTCCTAGCATGATTTTTTCTCCTCTCTCAATTGTTTTTCGCTTAAATTATATTTTGTTTTATAAAAGTAAATTTTTTGATTAAGGTCACCATTAAATATTCAAGTAGAACGATCTCTTATGCATTTTACATTGTGAGTTAATCGAGCAATAGTCTCAGCAAAATAGCTAGTACACCTATTGAACAAAAATAAACAAAATATAATTTCTTAAAATATGTTTGTTTTTACTAAGTCATCTACATACTATTTAATTTTAAAATTCATCCTTTTGTACTTCGTAAAACATAATATCCTTTATCCCTGGTCACTATTTCTACATTACCAAAGATTTCCTTCATTTTCTTTTCAGCACTTGGTGCGCCCTGCTTTTTTCGAATAACAACTGTCAAGGTCCCTTTGCTTTCAAGCAATTGATGAGCACCACTAAGAATGTTATGTACAACAGTTTTGCCAGCACGAATTGGCGGATTACTAATGATTGCTGCATAGTGTGATCGATTAAGTTCATCATAAATATTTGAATAATGAATGTCTACGTTCTTAATATGATTTCGTTTTGCATTTTCTTTTGCTAAACCGATCGCTCGTTGATTAACATCAACCATTTCAACGAAACGTCCAGTTACAGATGCTAAAGTTAAGCCAATGGGACCATAGCCACAACCAACATCCAACATATCTCCTTCTGGTAGTTCTTTACCATTAAACGTATCAATTAAAACTCTTGTTCCATAATCAATCGTCTTTCTTGAAAAGACATGTGTATCGGTTTCAAAATGAAAAACCTGATTTTTTAATTCAAAGGACCATTGTTCTTTTTGATGAGGCGTTTCAGGATTTTCTGTGTAATAATGATCGGTCATGTTTTCTCCTTTATTTTAATTTTTTTTAGTTTACTTTTTAATTCTTGAACAATCAATGCACTCAATAATTCATAACCAACTTTAGAAAAATGTAAGCCATCTACCTGTAAAAATTCATTAGACCCTGGATAGCTGCACATTGCTTTATACAAATCAACAACTGGAACAGATAGGTCACGTCCTAATTGTTTCACTCGTCTTTGATATTCCTGTAAACGTTCTTGAGGACGATCAACCTTTTTATCACTATTAATATAAGAAGGTGTAATTAAAATAACTTTATCATGACCAATTTGCTCAACCATGAAGTTTAAATTATTTATATATTGTTCTACTTCAACTAAACAATATTCGGCTACATCATTGGCGCCAAAAAAGATAGTAACAATATCTGGCTGTTCATCCAGTACCTCCCTTTGTAGACGTTTTAATCCATCCTCAGTTGTATCCGCTGATCTACTACCTGCGTTAATAATTTCAACAGTTTCTAGATGCATACGAGTGATATCTTTTTTTATATCATCAACCAAGATAGGAGAAACAGCTTCGATAAAGCGACCAGCCGTAATACTATCGCCAAAAAGAACAATTTTTTTCATTTCTCTTTCTTCTCCTTTACTTTAATTTGCTTTCTTATAATAACATGTTTGATCATTTTAATAAATGCAGCATTTATATTTATAATATATGTTATACTTGCTCAAACTATGTTAAAATAAACAAAAACTAGCGTTTAATTTTTTTGGAGGATTTACATGGACGATAAAATAAATTATTACCCAATCTCACGTGAAGAATGGCGAGGATTCTATCGGGACGGGAAAGCATTATTAACCGCTGAAGAACTCGAACATATCAAAAGTCTTAATGACCGTATCTCTCTCCAGGATGTTCAAGATATCTATATTCCTCTTACGCATTTAATTCATCTGTATATGAAGGAATTTGAATCGCTAACTCTAAGCAAGGGTTTATTCTTACATGAATACGTCCAGGCACCACCTTTCATTGTTGGCATTGCCGGCAGTGTCGCTGTTGGAAAAAGTACAACTGCCCGTCTTTTACATACTATTTTTGGTCGTATGTTTAAAGAAAAGAGTGTAGAACTCATTACTACTGATGGATTTTTGTATCCCAATCATGTGCTAAAGCAAAAAGGAATTTTAGGACGTAAAGGATTTCCAGAAAGCTATGATATGAAAAAGTTAATTGCCTTTTTAAATGAGGTAAAAAGTGGAAAAGAAACAATCAAGGCACCGCTTTACTCTCATGATACTTATGATGTTATTGAAAATGAATATAACTTAATTCAACAGCCAGATATCTTGATTGTTGAAGGGATTAACACATTACAATTACCAGCAAATCAACAGATTTATGTCAGTGATTTCTTTGATTTCTCAATTTACGTAGATGCAGATCCTAGATTAATTGAACAATGGTACTTAGAAAGGTTTGAAGCTTTATTAAATACTGCCTTTCGTAATCCAGATAATTACTATTACTCTTATGCAGTTGGCGATCGTAAAGAAGCCTTTGCAATGGCAAAAAATGTCTGGAAAACAATTAATTTAAAAAATTTGAATGAATATATCTTGCCTACCAGAGGTCGTGCTGATATCATACTTCATAAAACAACAAATCATAGTATTGATGAAATCTTCTTGCGAAAATATTGATAATAATTAAGCTTTTAACTACCCAGCAAACTATTTTTCAAGATCAATCTATGATATATCTTTCTATTATCCACTCATCATTAATTTTCTATATATAAAATTAATGTTTTCTGTATTAATCGATTCAATTCATTTATTCAATAGACAGTTCATTCTCGCATATTTGGATATGGAATAAAACTGGATATAATAGAATAACGCTTAGATATTCATCAAAAAGTGATCTAAATAGCAATTTTTCATTTAAATTTTATTCTATTTATATTAAATTTAAATAGAATAAAAAAACTTATTATAACAAACTCTATTTTTTATTAACGATTCTACTAAATGATTATTTTTTTAAAAAAACAAATGACAGAGATAGGAGTTAGCAAGTGTGACCCATGTGATAGATTTAAAAACAATTGAAAAAATTATTGTCTTAGATTTTGGCAGTCAATACAATCAATTAATTACTCGTCGGATTCGTGAATTTGGTGTTTTTTCAGAATTACTTAGTCATCGAACAACCGCAGAAGAAATCAAAAAATTAGCTCCTAAAGGAATTATCTTCTCAGGTGGCCCCAATAGTGTATATGATGAAAAAGCATTTCGTATTGATCCAGAAATCTATAATTTAGGAATTCCAATTTTGGGAATTTGTTATGGTATGCAGTTAATGACCTATAATTTAGGTGGAACTGTTGAACCAGCTGAAAATCGTGAATATGGAAAAGCCAATCTCGAAATTTTTGAAAAATCAGCGAATTTATTTAGTGATACACCTAGACAACAAACCGTTTGGATGAGTCATGGCGATCTAGTCACAAAAACAGCACCTGGTTTTGTGACCGTTGCTACTAGCAAAGATTGTCCAATTGCCTCTATTCAAAATAATGAGCGACAATTTCATGGTGTGCAATTTCATCCGGAAGTTCGTCATTCTGAATATGGTACAGAATTATTACGCCATTTTGCTTTTGATGTTTGTCATTGTCAAGGCAACTGGACAATGGACAACTTTATTGAAATGGAAATTGCAAAAATTCGAGAAAAAGTTGTAGATAAACGTGTATTACTTGGCCTTTCTGGTGGCGTTGATTCTAGTGTTGTAGGTGTTCTTTTACAAAAAGCGATTGGTGATCAGTTGACTTGTATTTTTGTTGATCATGGTTTACTACGTAAAAATGAAGCCAAACAAGTAATGGAAAGCTTAGGCGGAAAATTTGGATTAAACATCATCAAAGTAGACGCTCAAAAACGTTTCCTAGACCTATTAAAAGGAATTGAAGACCCAGAAAAAAAACGCAAAATTATTGGAAATGAATTTGTCTATGTTTTTGATGATGAGGCGAAGAAACTTGCAGGTCAAAAAGGCATTGACTTTTTAGCTCAAGGAACCTTATATACAGACGTTATCGAAAGTGGTACAGAGACTGCCCAAACAATTAAGTCACATCACAACGTTGGTGGCTTACCAGAAGATATGCATTTTGAGTTGATTGAACCCTTGAACACTTTATTTAAAGATGAAGTACGTGAATTAGGTACCCAATTAGGTATGCCAGACAGCATCGTTTGGCGCCAACCTTTCCCTGGACCAGGTTTAGGTATTCGTGTCATTGGTGAAATTACAGAAGATAAACTGGAAATTGTACGTGAATCAGATGCTATCTTACAAGAAGAAATCAAAAAAGCCGGTCTCGATAGAGAAATCTGGCAATATTTCACCGTACTACCCGGCATTCGCAGTGTAGGTGTCATGGGAGATGGACGTACCTATGATTATACTGTCGGTATCCGGGCAGTAACTTCTATTGATGGCATGACTGCCGACTTTGCCAGAATTCCTTGGGACGTTCTTCAACAGGTCAGTGTCCGCATTGTTAACGAGGTGGCTCATGTTAATCGTATTGTGTACGATATCACTTCTAAACCACCTGCAACTGTTGAGTGGGAATAAAAGGCTAACATAATATAGATGGGGAATGCCTATAAATCAACATTCTTCAATTGCTAAGGTACTTAATTTTCATTAAAAATAAGATGGTTCCCTACCATTTCCCCTACCAAAAATTCCTTGTCAGATTAATATTTGACAAGGGATTTTTACTTATATCGTTATCTTTCTTATAACCTAGTTTGCTAATCTGTAGTCTGATAGTATTATAAAAAATTATCATATCTACCTTGTGAGTGAATTTTCTAAAGAAAGAGTTTTACTTTACTTTATTTTATTGAATCTCAGATGCCTACAACCAATATTTGTAACCAAAATAAATATCTTGCATATCAGAATAATAAGCATTTATATATCGCCGATTGTAAAATTAAGCTAGACAACTAAAAAAGTCATTTGTGCTACATTCAAAATAGTTCCCTTGAAAAAATTATAAGGAGTGAGTACAAATGCCATATATCCATCTTACACCAGACAAACTGGTAATGATAGCAAAATCAATCAATCGGTACTTAAAACAGCACGTTGCTTAAAACGTTCAAGACAAACAATTCATAAAGTATATCTATATTTTAAAATGGGGTATACCACTTTTGATTATTTCAACCAATATAGGAAAAAAGCCAATGTGATAGACATCCCATCGTTTTACCAGCGAAACAAGAAGCCTACATTCGGACAAAAGTTGTTCAAGGATGAGGGCCAGATATGGTTATCGGTCGTGCAGCATTCCCTATTGATTGTTCTGTTCGTACACTTTATAGAATGTTTTAGACTGGCGTATTTCATCTGTCCAACTAGAAAATTTTTGTCTAGTCACCCCCTACTGAATAGAAAAGGTGGTCATAAATACTATGGATCCAAACAAACATTTTATATAACTAAAACTACCTTTTTTAAGAAAAATATTCATTAAAGCGCCAGATATAATAAATAATATAAAATTTGACAAGACTTGATACACAAACCAATTTCTACTTAGAAGAACAATTATTTCATGTAGATATACAAAAAAAGGACTATAAAAAGCATTGACAATTCTTCCTGACTATTAAAATTCATACAAGCTAATAAAATAACTAAAATTCCTACTTCTAATTTGTCCTGCCGCTCCGTAAAAGCGATTGAAGTGGAAAACTGAGTCTGAACCTATTATCATATTTTTTGTCACTATTTGAGGGATAATTAATATGATAGAAACAGTTAGAATAGCAATGAAATTATTAATTTTTATCTTATTTTATATATATATCATCGACAAGTTTGTCTCCTAATATTGAAGTACTGTTTACTTTTATAAGATATTCACTTTCTTGCTCACTATTATAATTATTAACATTTTAAATTATTAATCCATTTATTATTTTTATCTATTTTTTCAATAAAATAAAAAACCTAACTAAACTTTTTGATAGGTTTTACTGTTGATATTTGATTTAATTCATTGAATTTTCTTTATTAACATTAGATGATAAGGCATCAATCTTTTATAATTATTCCATCCACTCACTAAAGTTAGGTTTTTCAATTGTGTATTTATCATAAACAAATATAATCTTTAATTCTGTTAATAATAACAATTTTTCATTTCATTATATAAACTTTTTGTAAATATGTAAACGATTAAAAATAAGATATTTTAATAATAAATTTTTTGGTATATCTAACTTAATTTTATTAGTTCATCAACAATGTTTCCTAATTTATTAGTTTTTCATCTCATTCTCAATATATCTACAACAGTAAAACATATTACACATTGATAATCAGCAAAATTTTGTATTAGAAAATTTCTATCAAGAAATAGACATGCTTAACGCTTATAAAATAGACTTAAACTATTTCTTTAATATTGTGGGACTGGACATGAAAACTGATATCTCAAATTTTCAAAGAAATTTTTTAAATAATAATATAGTGCTGGACAAGTACAATCATTAAGAATAGTGTGTGCTTTAATAAAAAAACCAGATATCCTTATATCAGATAAAGTTCTCTCTAACATTGTATAAAAGAAGGTGAATTTTATTATAGTGAACATTAAACTAAAATTCATTGACATTACAATCGTTAATGTTAATCATAACTTCGCAAATGAAATGTCAGTCAATAGATGTTATACTGTAGAAAATAAAGAAATTATAGCAAAGGAGTATTTCTTATGAGTCTTAGCCTAAAAAAAATATGGATAGGTATCTTTACTCTAGCTACATGTACAATTCTATACAAACAAAAAAGATTACCCTCAATCCCCTATGCTATAGTTACATGCATCATACTAATCTATTTACTAATAAAAATTCTCAAATCTGGTAAAACAGATAAAATCACAGCCAAGTATACGCCACTCTGGGTTCAAAGTATTCACGGATGGACAATCAACAATAAAAATTTTTATGGAAAAATCTTTTATATTATCTTAATAATATTACTTTTAATTTTTATGCTTTTAGTCATATTTTTCAAATTTCCTTTACGAATTAGCGGTTAATTCTTATATATAAATCTATTTCAATTGATAACTGCCCATAAAATTTACCACTTAAGTCTGTTTAAATATTTAAAGTCTTCAAAATTAAGAAATTGATTAGATTAACTTTGAATTTATTTTTAAATAGAAAGTAGAGAAATAACAAAAAGAACCTAAAAATCTTTAAATATAAAGATTCTATATTCCTCTTTCAGATGATGTCATTATAAATTTACTCCTCAAAACATTTGAACAACGGCCTTCCTATTCAGCTATATACTGTGATATATAATTACAATTCCAGCATCATGGGAATATATAATTCACTATTTTTTTCATCTTATTTTTCATTCACCTGATTATAAATTAAACTAAACTGAGTAAGTCCACCTGCTAAGATTATTCCTATAATAGATAAAAAAATTGCTATGGTATTTGAAATGATATTAAAATAATTCAAAATTATTGATATTGCTGATATCAAAATAATCGTTCCATAAAAAATTTTTTGAGAATAAACCCAGGCTTTCTTTGAAGCCATACTTCTTTTGGTTTGAAAACCTAGTCCAGCGTTTTGACCATGATCAAAAAAGCATACATTTATTAATAATAGTATTGAAATAATGAAAATAATATAATTATAACTATTCACCTTACTTCTCTCTCTTCTTTCCCGATTATTCAAATAATCCTAGGTATTTTTATTCTTTTAATCAATGCTATTTTAATAAAATTGAAAGTTTAAATAGCACAATTAAAGATTTTTTTATTTTAAAAATCTCTATTTAAATGACCATTTAAATTGTATAATTTTTATAGAATAATTTTTAATGTACTTAGATTAAGTATATCATCTTATCTAACCATGTAATTATCAAATATAATTTTTAGTTTCATTGAACTAGATACAATAAAAGACAATATATAAAACAATAATTTTATTGCTACAAAAGAAATTGAGAGAGTCATTTTCTTTTTTACCTACCTTATTAGATAACAAATCTATTATTCAATTTACATTGCTTATGACTTTTTTCATTATGCTTATTCATCTCCTTCTTCATAATTACTATATAAAATTAAAATAAAGTCGATTTATCTTAGCATATTGTTAATCCAAATTGGAAGTCTTTGCTTTATGTTCAATTATATTTCTGAAAAATATCAAAAAATTATTCATCTTAATTTTTTATGGGCATTCTTTTCTTTTATCTGTAACTTCTACCTTTATCCAAAATTGCCAACAATTGTCCCAATCCATTTTCGATGGAATGGCATTCCTAATGATCTTGGCGGACGTTTTATTATCTGGGTATTTCCATTAATCTTTATTGTCTTTCATGTAGCGTTTAATGAAAAACACTCTTCAGTTTTTTCCCATTACTAAAGCTACTTTAATCAAAAATGTTTTTGTAATTCTTCAGATAATTTTTTGGATATCTATTTTGCATACTTATTTTTATTACTTTTCCTTAATCCATTAGTGGTTGTTTATTGCTTCCCATAACCAAGGATGGTTACTTTAATATCATTATTTACGATATATTTATATAGTAATTGGTTGCCTCTTCTAATAAACAAAGCTAAAGCTTCTAACAATCCAGTTAAGTAAAGTAGCATATCTTCTCGTTCCTATCTGATTTTATCAGCAACAAATAAAACTAAATCAGTTTATGAATAATTTTTTTCTAGCAATGTATTTAGAGATTTTTAAAATTACCATCCTTCATGAAAATCAGGTAGCTAAAAAACGAATGTTACCATTTCCCTATCAAAATAAGAAGCTAGCCAGAAGGTTATCAATATAACAAATAGCATTACTATGAAACAATACTAACAAAATTGAAATAAATAATTCAAAGAAGCATTAGATAGCCTAACAATAGGCAATTCTAATGCTTCTTTATAAAAATATCATCTATTTTTTATACATCTTTATATCGGTAACTATAGAAATGTATTAAATATTCTCATTTTTTAAATAATAAAACAAATGCTGATTTTTATTACCTAACAATTTTAGCTTTATTGTAGAATTTTTTCATAGCAATCTCTCATAGAAATAACATAGAATATCAGTGGTTACATATTCCCAGCCATTGATCTTACATCTATTGATCATGTAAAATAAGCTTTTCTAACCGAAGGATCTGGTATGTTTCCCTCACTCTATGTTTTTTTCTTCTTCATTCATCAACGTAATAGTTAAAATCAAGTTTACCTAAGATAACTGTATTTCTATTATAGATAACTTATAATCTCATTTAATACTTAAACAGTTTACTATTTATTTGTTTTAGAAGATTTAAACAACCTATATTTGATCGTTCCTCATTATGAGGAAATATCTTCTATTTTAATTTTTGAACATTAATTATGTACTTTTTCCAAAAAGTAATTCCGTTCAATTAACTTCTTAATCCCTTACCCCTATTGATTAAATAATAACAAATGGCATAAAGAAAAAGACTAAAAAGAAGAAGGATAAGTAGAGAAACCAGAATTGGTATATCGGTTTTTCCAAGAAATCCATATCTAAATCCTGAGATCATATAAACAATTGGATTGATTTTTGAAATAGTTTGCCAAAATGGTGGCAACATTGAAATAGCATAAAATACACCACCTAGGTAAGTTAATGGTTGTAAAACAAAAGTCGGCACAATGGACACATCGTCATAAGATTGGGCAAAAACACCATTGATTAATCCAGCCAATGAGAATAAGATAGCTGTCATTAGTAATGTTATTATTACAATAAACCAGGAATAAACATGTAAGGGAACAAAAAATAAGGAAACCATAGTGACAAGTGCTCCTACTAGAATACTTCTTCCTAAACCACCAATTACAAATCCCCAAATGATAATATGAGTGGGTATAGGTGCAACCAATAATTCCTCAATATTTTTTTGAAATTTTTGAGAAAAAAAGGAAGAAGAAACATTTGAATAGGAGCTAGTGATCACTGACATCATAATTAATCCAGGTACGATAAATGCCATATAGGAGAAACCGCTCATTTCACCAATACGTCCACCAATCATTTTCCCAAAAATGATAAAGTATAGTGAAGTAGTAATGACTGGCGGTACAAGTGTTTGCACCCAAATTCGTAAATAACGATTTGTTTCTTTTATCGCTAAACTTTTTAAAGCTGTTAAATAAAGACTAAACATTATTTTCCCCCACTGGCCGTTCTTCTTTCATTATTTTTAGAAATAATTCTTCTAATCGATTCGATTTATTACGCATAGATAAAATTTTTATTCCTTGTTTACTGAATTGTTCAAATATTTCATTGACGCCTTGATTTCTCTCTACTTCAACAGCTAAGGTGAGATCATCTTCAAAAGTATTTTTATAGCCTGTTACTGTTGGTTTTATTTTGTAGGGAGCTAAATCAAAGATAAAAGTTTCAAACTGTAGTTTTGCAAGCAATTTTTTCATACTTGTATTTTCAATTAATTCACCGGATTGAATAATACCAATATTCCGACAAAGCATTTCTGCTTCTTCTAAATAATGGGTGGTTAAAATAATCGTTGTTCCTTCATCATTTAATTCTTTTAAAAATGTCCACATCTCACGTCTAAGTTCAATATCTACACCTGCTGTTGGTTCATCTAAAATTAATAAACGGGGTTCATGCATTAATGCCCTAGCAATCATTAATCGACGTTTCATCCCACCAGAAAGCATTCTGGCACGAACATTGCGTTTTTCCCATAGGTTTGATTGTTTTAAATATTTTTCACTACGTTTCAATGCTTCTTTTCTAGGTACACCATAATATCCAGCTTGGTTTACAACAATTTGTTGAACTGTTTCAAATGGATTAAAATTAAATTCTTGGGGAACAAGTCCAATCTGCTGTTTTGCTCGTTCTAATTCTGTGTCAAGATCATAGTCGAAAATTTTTACTTTTCCTGATGTTTTATTAACAAGAGAAGTAATAATGCCAATTGTCGTTGACTTTCCTGCACCATTTGGACCTAACAAGGCATAAAAGTCCCCTGCTTCAACTACTAAATCAATGCCACGTAATGCTTCAACACCTGATTCGTAGGTTTTTTTTAAATTTTTTATTTCAAGTGCATAACTCATTTCATTATTATCTCCTTGTAGATGTGATTTCTTTATTTTACCATTTATTTATAAAGATAAACATCCGTAATTTTTTATCTGAGTTAAATTCAAATCAGCTCATCTACCCATAAAACGAGAAACAATCCAATTCACCGATAAAATTTATCGTTCATTGGATTGTTTTTTATGCTATCTCGTTGTGTTTTTTCAATCTTAATTTTATCTAACAGTTATTTTGGTGATTTTTTAATATCGTCTTGGTTTTCAAATAATGTAAACGAAACGAATTAAGCAACTTTTTTCCTTTTGTTATAAACATCTAAAACAACAGCAAGCAATAAGATTAACACTTTGATTGCCTGTTGCCAATCAACACCAACACCTAGAATAGACATACCATTATTTAAAACACCCATAACAAGACCACCGACAATGGCACCCATAATGGTTCCAATCCCACCAGAAGTTGAAGCACCACCAAAGTAAACAGCGGCCATTGCATCAAGTTCCATCGACGTACCTGCCTGTGATGTTGCAGCATTTAAACGAGCGGTTAAAATGAGTCCAGCTAATACTGCCATTGCTCCCATATTGACAAAAACCCAAAAAGTAATCTTTTTAGTTTTGATTCCTGAAAGATTAGCGGCTTTTTTATTACCACCAGTTGCATAAATTTGACGACCTGCGACTGTTTTGTTGGTTAAAAATGAATAAACAGCGACAATCACACCAAGGATAATTAAGATGACCGGATAGCCTTTATAAGCTGCAAAAACATAACTAATGACTAAAATAACAATACCGGTTAAAAGCGCTTTTAAAATAAACATATTCATTGGTTCAACTTCAAATAAGTTCTTTTTTCTTCGTTCTCTGGCTTGCCATTGATTAAAAATAAGTAAGCATGTCAAAATAATTCCTATTAACATTGTTAAATAATGAATATGCGTACCGCTCATGATATCTGGCAAATAACCAGTAGAAATCTTTTGAAAAATTTTTGGGAAGGGTGCTAATGATTGACCACCTAATACAACCTGCGTTAAACCTCGAAACATCAGTAATCCAGCTAATGTAACAATAAATGCTGGAATTTCAACATAGGCAACCCAAAATCCTTGCCAAGCCACTATCAAAGCTCCTATCAAAATACATACCGGTACCACGATAATTGGGCTCATCTTATAATTGACCATCATAAATCCAGCAATGGCTCCAACAAAGGCCATGACTGAACCAACAGACAAATCTACATGTCCCAATAGAACAACTAATAACATGCCAGCGGCTAAGACTAGAATATGACTATTTTGTAAAATGATATTGGTAATATTTAATGACCTCAAAAAAATTCCTTCTGTCAAGAATTGAAAGACAATCAATGCTGCAATTAAGATGATCACCATACTATACTTGCTAAAAATATCTAATGCTTTTTCTTTTAAATTGAAATTATTTTTTTTATCTACATTGCCATTAAGACGTTCCATCAGCTTACCCCTTTCTCCTTCTCCTCAGCTGTCATAAGACTCATTAATACTTCTTGATTTGCATCTTTTCGTAAGACTTCTCCAGTAAAACGACCTTCGTTCATAGTGTAGATACGATCACACATTCCTAATACTTCAGGTAGTTCAGAAGAAATAATACAAACGCATTTACCAGAGGCCGCCATTTCTTCAATAATGGTATAAATTTCATATTTTGCACCAATATCAATCCCTCTTGTCAGTTCATCTAAAAATAAAACATCCGGTTCTGTCATTAACCATTTAGCTAAAACGACCTTTTGCTGGTTACCACCACTTAGGCTGCTGACATTTTGAAAAATAGAATTTGTTTTTATATGCATTTTCTTTTGGTATTTTTCAACTGCTAAGATTTCATTTTCCTTATTTAACACACCTGTATGACTAATTTTATTTAAACTGGCAAGAGTTGTATTCTCCCGAATATCCATCAATAAATCCAATCCCAATGTTTTTCTATCTTCAGAAACATAAGCAATTCCATTATGAATCGCATTTGGCACATTATTAACTGAAATTTCTTTCCCATCTTTAAACACCTGACCAGAAATGGCACTGCCATATGAGTGACCAAAAATGCTTGTGGCAAATTCTGTTCGCCCGGCTCCCATTAATCCAGCTATACCAACAATTTCTCCTTGATGGATAGAAAAGTTAAGATGATCATTGATTATTCGATTTGTATCAATGGGATGATGAACTGTCCAGTCACGTACTTCAAAATAGGTCTTTCCAATTTTAGGATGACGCTCAGGGTAACGATTCGTTAATTCACGACCTACCATTCCCTTGATAATTTTTTCTTCAGTTATATGTTCTTTTGGCAAGGTTTCAATTGATTGTCCATCTCTGATAATCGTAATACGATCAGCCACTTCAACAATTTCGTTTAATTTATGTGAGATGATAATGGAAGTAATTCCTTGACGTTGAAATTCTTTAATTAATTTTAGTAAATTTTCACTTTCTGCTTCATTCAAGGCAGCCGCTGGCTCATCTAGAATTAATAATTGAACAGATCTTGAAAATGCTTTAGCAATTTCCACAAGTTGTTGTTGTCCAACACCAATTTGTGAGACAAGTGTGTTAGGATTTATTTTTAAACCAACTTTTTTTAATAGTTCAATCGTCTTTTTTTCTGTTAGGTCCCAATCAATAACTCCCAATTTTTCTTGTTCATTTCCTAAAAAAATATTTTCTTTAATGGATAAATAGGGACTTAAAGCCAACTCTTGGTGAATAATAACAATGCCTTTTTCCTCACTGTCCCGAATACTTTTAAATTTACAGGTCTCTCCTTTATAGATAATCTCACCCTCATAACTACCAAAGGGATATAATCCACTCAAGACATTCATCAACGTTGATTTTCCTGACCCATTTTCACCACATAACGCATGGACTTCTCCTTGTTCAATTTTCAGATTAACATTATTCAATGCACGAACACCTGAAAACTCTTTTACAATGTTTTTCATCTCTAAAATATATTCAGCCATTTTTTCCCTCCTAACTTTCAAAATAATCTACTCATATGCAATTAAGATAAAAGATTTGAGCCTGTAAAGTTGGTTTTTCTACCCGCTAAAATTGATTCATTTTACCTAAATTTTTACCTTGCAAAAATAGTTTTCTTAGTATCGAATAACTATTCGTTTAAATCATTTTCTGTATAATATTTTGAATCAATCAACGCAGATTTATAATTCGATTTATCGACAGAGACGGGTGTAGCTAAATACGTAGGAACGATTCTTGCGCCATTATTATAGGTTTTTTGATCATTAACAGGTACCTTCTTTTTATTTGTGATTGCTTCAATCATTTCAATTGTATTTTTAGCTAAAATTCTTGTGTCTTTAAAAATCGTTTGTGTCTGTTCACCAGAAATAATTGACTTAACACCGACAATGGTAGCATCTTGTCCCGTAATAAGCGGTAACGGCTTATCGTCTGTTCCATAACCATCCATAACCAACTCCCTTTAATGAGGAAACAATTCCGACACTAATTGGATCATAAGGTGATAAAACTGCATCTAACTTTCTTTTTGTATAATTTGCACTTAAAAGATTATCCATACGCGCTTGAGCCGTTGAACCATCCCAACGTAAAGTAGCAATCTGACTGAATTTTGTTTATTTTGAAGGAACTACTAATTGTTTTTTATCAATATAAGGTTGCAAAACAGACATAACACCTTTGTAGTTAATTACTGCATTATTATCATCTGGTGAACCACCAAACAATTCTAATGTGAAAGGTCCCTTTCCTTCTTTTAATCCTAGTTTCTTTTCAAGATAACTTGCTTGTAAAACGCCTACTGCAAAATTGTCAAACGTTGAATAATAATCGACATACCTAGAATTCATTAACAAACGATCATAAGCAATGACCTTGATTCCTTGTTCATGTGCTTTTTCTGATGCATCGGTTAGGGCAGAGCCATCAATTGAAGCAACAACAAGAATATTGACCCCTTTAGTAATCATATTCTTAATTTGTGCTACTTGATTCTCCAGCTTATCCTCACCATATTGTAAATCTGTTTTATATCCTTTTGCTTTTAAAGAATTAACCATGTTGTTTCCATCTGTAATCCAACGCTCAGCAGATTTTGTTGGCATGACAATCCCAACATATCCTTTATAACCTGCACCCAATTTGCCATTACTGCTATTACAGGCAGTTAACATCATAATGCCCATGAATGAGAAAAATAAAAGAATTCCTTTTTTAATATATTTTTTCAACTTTTCCTCCCCCTAGATAATGGTTACATGTAGTATATAAATTATGATAACAACAATAAGAAAGCGATAACATAAAATTTATTTCTAAATTGCTTTATTTTTTTTCGACAAATTGACAGTCCGACAAAAAAGCTTGATTTTTTTTTTGAAAAATCTTTAATTTTTTTTGTAAGCGGTGTTTTATTATGGTTTTGTTTGCTAAACTAATAGAGAAGAGATTAAGAAAGAAGGGTAACTTTTGAACAATAAAAATTGAGTGTTTCTATTTTTATTTATCTTATCTTTATATCTACCCATCAATTGTAAAATAGAAATTTTTAAGGAGAAAAAATAACTATTATTGATGTTCTAAATCTAGCATTGTAAATAGACGGTAACTTATTTTAAAAGAATAAATAGTAAAATTTTTATTATTTTAATTAATTATGACATCAAGGAACCTGATAGACGTTTATATTTGACATTTTTAATTAAGCTTGACAGTTAAAGATAATTATATTGGCTATAGAACAAATAAATCTAACAAACAATTGAATTGGTTTATTTAAATTTAAAATTAGATAAATCAATAGAAATGAAGACAATTATGCTAAAGGATAAAGTATTTTAGATACTATAAATTATAAATCTAATTTTGGAATTATAAAAATAATTTAGATGATTATACACTTAGTAAAAGTAAAGTAAGTATTCAAATTATTCCTAAAGACCATAGGTTAGATTAAAAAAGAGTACTATTTTTTGTAGCCTAGCAATAAAATAATAATTTATATGTTGAGAATACTGGATTAGATAAGTATTACACTTAAAAAAGTTTGATTGTCATTAGATACCGATAGATAAAAAATAGTATTTCTGAACTTAAATATAACCATATGGATATTATTGCTAAAGATCATTCTTAAAACACTATCTGGCAAGATTGTTCACTCGTTATTTGGATAGTAAACATATTTTTAGAAATGTTTATATTTTTAAGATAAAAAAACTATTTTTTCAGATTAAGCGAATTCAGCTAGTATTTAGTTACGAAATGATTGAGGTCATCTATATGTTTAAAACAAAAAGTATTCAGAAAATTTTACAGCGTTCCACGCTATTTATTTTATTCGTAATATTACTGCCCTTGTTACTTAATATTCTTTTCTATACACGTTCCATCCTAACTTACCAGCATATGATTGAAAATATCAATCAAATAAACAATGTAGCAATCTTTGTTAAAGATGAATTCATCAATATAAAAGATTCCAGTATCAGTCAAACAAGCATTAATAATTTTAAATTAAAAAATGATTTAAAAAATATCCAAGCTAAACTGAATAAAATTAAAAAAAGACAGACTCCAAGCAAGAAATTAAAATGCTTGATATGACACTTCAAGCCATCAATATGAAGCAAAATTCTTTAAATAAAATTACTGAAAACACTCAGAATAGGCAATTCGTTCATTCAAATAAGAAAAGTATGAGACAAACTGAATCTATTGATCAGCTACTTTACAATTATTTACAAGAATTTGTTCAACTTGAAATCCATCTCGCTAATAAAAAAAGCGATACGATCATTCATTCATTTGCTCTTCTAACTGTCTTTCAATTATTTCTTATGATTGCTATTCTGATTTTTACCAATAAAAATCGACGCCAAATGAATAAAGACATAAAAAAAACCAATTGATGAACTAGTTCAACTAACAAAACAACTTTCTGAAGGTCATTTATCTTATCAGACGATACCATCTGATATTTCTGAATTAACTGATTTAACAAACAATTTAAATAGCATTACAGAAAATATTATGACTTTAATAAATGAAAATGCAGAGAAACAACAACTGTTATCTAAAAGCGAAGTAAAAGTGTTACAAGCTCAAATCACGCCTCATTTTCTTTATAATAGCTTGGATGCTATTTTGGCATTAGAAGAACAAGGAAAGCATGTTCAGGTGAAAACAACGATCTATGCACTTTCAGATTACTTTCGAATTTCACTGAGTCATGACAAAGACTGGATTACTGTCGATAAAGAAATCAGACATATTAAAGATTATCTCACCATTCTGAAGATCCGTTATGGCGAAATGTTAGACTATTCTATCGATGTTTCTGAAGATATCTTAAATGATATGATTTTAAAAATGATTTTACAGCCCTTAGTAGAAAATGCTGTCTATCATGGTACAAAGTTTGTTCGTAGACAGGGACTGGTCGAAATCGTTGGTAGGAAAATAGAAGATGCCATTATTTTTACCATTAAAGATAACGGTATTGGTATGACAGAATCTCGTTTAGCACAAGTCCAAAATGAACTTGCTAAAGGAATCCATACAGATTTTAAGGAAGGTTATGGACTTTATAATGTGAATAAAAGAATGTTACTTTATTACAATAGAAAAACTCAGCTTACTATAACAAGCAACTATCAAACAGGGATCATCCTGACTCTTCGTTTACCAAAAATTTAAACTAGCAATAAGTGAAAGAAGTTGAAATTATGTATAAAGTTTTTATTGTAGAAGATGAACACCTGATTTGTGACCATTTAAGAAAATTACTACTTTCCTTTAAATCTGACTTGCCGATTCGTTTTGCCGGTGAAGCTTCAGATGGTGAGATGGGTCTTGCAATGATGTTAGATGTAAAACCAGATATTCTAATTACAGATATTCGCATGCCTTTTATGAATGGTTTACTTTTAGCAAAAGAAGCTAAAAAATATTTTCCTTGGTTAAGAATTATTTTTATCAGTGGCTTTAATGATTTTGACTATGCAAAAACAGCCATTCAACTAGGTGTCGATGAATATTTACTTAAACCAATTAAAAAGGAAGAATTATACTTTTCTTTAAAAAAGGGGATTGAAAAACTGGAAAGCCTGAAGAATACTATGATTCATCCAGCTGATTATTCTCAAAATTTTATAATAGATATTAAAAAGAATCACTTTCTTAATGGCCTTTTTAAGGGAGAGTTATCCATGCAAGAGTTCTTAGAGGAAAGTCAGAATTTCAAACGAAATTTTGTAGGGAAAAAATATACTGTTTTGCTAGCTACCAATAAATATGACGTAAAATTCGCAGACTATTATCGCTTTTCTGAATATTTAAACTATCTATTTGGAAATGATGAACACTTAATCTTTTCTAGTATCTCATCAAATTATATAAAATTCCTAGTTAGCCATTCGAATAAAAAGTCACTATTGGGAAAATGTTATCAGCTGGCAAATACCTTAATTCACGAATTGGAAAAAGAAAGTACCTATGAAATTGTTATCGCTTTCAGATCGGTGGTTGAACGTATCAGTGAAATCAAAACATCTTTTATAATTACTGAACAATTGATTCATACACATAGCAATCTTAGAATAGATAAAGTCATTAGTTACGAAGATGATATAAAAGACAATTCCATTTCATCAGTGAATCTATTCAAAATAGATTTGGCTAATAAAATCGCTTCTCTAAAACCAGAAAATCGTAATGCTTTAATTGTTGAATTGACTGGCCAAACAGGAGAAACAGATGAGCAAAATCGGCTCTACCGCTTTTTTATTTTAACTGAGCTTATTAACCTCCTACAAAAAAGGACGAATGAGCAATGTCCTTTTAATTTAGATAAGTTAAGCAATATGGATTATCTTTCTTCTCTATCCGTTTCTATTGATGATTATCAAGCATTATTAACTCAACTATTTGATTACTTGATGACCAATCAAATAAACCCATCTATGATTAAATATAAACCCATCATTCAAAAAGCACTTGACTATATAGAAGCTCATTTTAATGATCCAGACATTTCCTTGCATTCTGTTGCAGATGAAGTTTCTTTAAGTCCATCTCATTTTAGTACTATTTTTTCTCAATCGATGAATTGTACATTTATTGAATATTTAATTAATCAACGTATCTCTTATGCAAAAAAATTATTGAAAGAAACAGATGATAAACTGGCCAGTATTACAATAGATATTGGTTATAATGATCCAAATTATTTTAGTTATTTATTTAAGAAAAAAGAAAAGATTTCACCGAATGAGTATCGAAAGCACTATAGGTTAACTCAATTGAATGCATCATCATAGATAAAATAAAAGAGGGTTTATAATGTATTATTCATTCCTGATAAATAATTTATTGATTTATGTATTTTTTAAAAAGCTCACTATCTAGTTATAGATGATCAAAAATTAATTAAAAAATTAATCAAATAAAAAAACAACACAAATAGAAAAATTTTGTTAATATTTTCTGTTTGTGTTGTTTTTTGATAAATATATTTAACTAATAATGAAAAATTCTTTTGATTTTTACCAAAAATAATTCTTAATTAAACTATTTTATTCATTGTCTTCTCATTTTATCAATAGGTTAGCCAAAACTATTGATTAATCATTAGATTGTTGAATCATCTGTACAAAATCGCCTCGTTAATTTTTTATGCAAGATAATAGAGATAAGCACTTCTTACAATAATCATCTCTCAATCTTTTGAGACTTTAAAATTATCAATAATTAGGTCGTATGCACCACCTGCTGTATAAAAACCAAACATCATATCACCATTTGCTGTTCCAGTAACTGAATAGGTAATATGTTTTGTTTTCCCATCTGTCGATGCTGGAGCCAACAGCCAATGATTTTGGTTCCAAGTTGTTTATTCTTGATTATTAAATTCTTTATCAAATACTCCATAGTAAAAGTTATTTGATCCATCTGTCTGATAGTCAAAGCTAATTGTATATTTTTCATTAGGGTGAAATTTAATGGTTTGAGGCGTTGTTTGAATCATCATTCCTCTAGCTTGTTTATGCGCTTTTAAAGACCAATTGCCATTCAAAATATCCGATATCTTGTTATTATTTCAACCATACTGGGTATATGGTTCATGTTTTTCAGATAAATGGATACGTGGATCTTCTACCACACCCGCTTCTACTTTGATAAATGGATAAAGACCAATAGCTTGTGTATCCTCAAAATCCTGTTTTATTACTATTTTTGGTTCCTTATTTGTAATGTCTGTTTGTCTGGTAACTACCCGAATAGCATTAAATTTTGTCGCCATTGTTGCCTCTTTAGGTTGTTTTTCTGCCTCTAAATATAAAATAATATTTGGATTATCTTTAGTAATTTCAAAATCTATCCGCGTTTTTTGCATATATTGAGGAAAAGATCCTTGTGTATGATTGGCATCCGCCTGAATATAATTTTGAACGAGCGAACGATTAAAATTACTTGAATATTCTTTTCAATCAACAGCTAATCTCATATTGACCTGACGATTATGCGTTTCTGTATTTATATAAACACTATATTTTCCAATAGCCAATGGCTGTAAGTGTTGTGATACTACCATCGCTTGTTGTCCAGCTACAAGAGCATTCGTGCCATTTGAATCTTTAATAATTTTAGGATCTCCCTTCTCAACTTTCCAATTATTTTTTAAGGTATCCTTTGCATTAAATCCGGGATCTTTTATTGGTGTATAACTACCAAATTCTATCTCTTTTGTTTGTTTGTTGGCCGTTAATACATAAGGTGTTTTTGCCTTAGCATTGATATGCACCTGATTACCAATAATTGTAGGTATTCCTCTATCGATCCTACCTTGATCGGTTAATTCATATAAATGTAAGGGTTGTCCCAAAAAATTATTTGGTAATTGCCAGGTCGTTTCTCCACCTGTTTCATTCCAATGATAAAATTTAGCTTCACCATTCATCTTCCAAGGTAATAGGTAGTTCTTTCCTTGTAAAACTTTTATACCATTTAATGTTATGATTCGTTCATGGCTGTTATTATTGTCTGTCACTGTCACCTTATTTGAATGATCATATAATTGTATCGTTCCATGAATTTGTCCATCTTCTGCTGTTTTTGTATCCCATTTCATAATTTGATAATGCTGTAAAAATTTTGTTGGTATATTAATAGAAAATGTTTTTTCTTTGTAGGTATTAAAATTTATTTTTCCAATCCAACCTTCATAAGCTTCTAATTCCGTACCACCTAGCAATGGATTATCAGAGATTACCCAGGTGTCTTTTTGATGGTTGCGAATAAAGCGAACAATGGTACTATTAAATCCTTTTAGATTATCGCCACCATAGTTTTTATCAGCTGACCAATGATTCCAGATAGAATCATATTCTAAAGCATTTGGAAATTCATTTGTGAGTATAAAGCCATTCTGGTTTATTTCTTTTGCAAATTTCCTGCTACTCCAACCTGATTCACCACGATTTCCCCAAACATCTACATAGATAAAATCTAAATTGGGAACATTTTTCTTTAATTCCTGTAATCGATTCACACGGCTTTCGGTTAAGGCATCAAAACGTTGGTTGATATAATAGGAAGAATCTAACCAATCCCAGCCTTTTTGAGAGAAATCAACGAGTTTGTCATTAAAGCTTTTAGCTTCTGGATAGGCTTCTGTATCATTGATATGTGCACCAAAAATTGCATTCAGTTTATGTCCTTCATTAATTAACGTATTGATTGCTTCTTTTCCACCCGGTCTTAAACCAATTGAACCATAGTCCGGGTGAGCAGAATCATGTCCTTCATTTTGGTAGCCTTTGAGTAAAACCATTTGTCCTAGACCATCAGTTAAATTATAAACTCGTTTCGTTTCATCTAATGTAGTTAAAAATGGATTTGTTGCTTGTGAAGCAAAATTGAAGGGAATACGTTGATTAACCAATTCCGGTACCTTTTCACCACCCTTGGGATTATTCATGATTGAACGATAATTAATTGCTGCATCTTGCCAATCTACCCGATTATCTCCATTTAAATCGCCAGAAAATTTAACTTTAATGGTTGATTTATCATTTGTCAGTGAAGTAGTTGTCCCATCATAAGGTCGATAAGTAAATGTTCCACTAGAAAGGGTTGTAATATATCCTTTCTCTGTTTCTTTAGTTTCCTTATAAATTCGTGCGTCGTCTTCATTATCATTTTTGTCATCACCATAGGCATTTGTCCAAATGCTTGCTGCATATTTAGTTGTATTTAGAAAAGCATAATGATATTTCTTTTTTTCTACTTTTGTATTTGTTATTAAATCCTCAAAAACGTCACCTGTTTTATTATAATTGCTTGTATTCTTTCCCGTATACATTGTCTCTCCAGCAAAGGCAGCACCAGGTTCCATACCATTTAAAGAAAGTAGGCCTTGCTCTGGTATTAAAATGGTATGAATAAGTGAATCGGATTCTTTCACATGCGTAATTTCCATTTTTACTTCTTTTCCTTCTGAAACAGTAAATACTACATCAAAAGTGACATTTATTTTAGGGATTTGAACGGTATAGGTAGCACTATCATTTGTACTATTTTGAATAGAGGCAGTTGCAGCATACTCAGTACCATCAATGACAATTTTATTTATTTTTTCCGTTTGTTCATTAAAGATTAATGATTGATCTTTTGGATCAACATACCGTAAAATTCTTGGAAAATTTGGATCAATAATTGCTGCCAAATCTTTTGAATGAATTTCTTTGCCTTTCTCTACTTCTCCATCATTAATGACACGAATGAGTACTTTTGCTGGAATCGTTGTTCCTTCTACCTGACCTGTGACTTCAAATTCTCCTGCATGATCATATAGTTTTGGATCGATGGCTTCCCATTTAACACCAACTTCCTTGATTGTGCCTGTATTATAATGTGCTTTTACCTTTTCAGGTAAAATAGGTACCTGATCGAATTGAATAATTTTATTATCGTACCAAGTACGGACACCGATATAACCGGCATTTATTTGTAATTTGCTACCATCATTTAAAACAGGACTACCAGAATAAAATTCCACTCCATTTAACCACATAGTGATCTTTGTACCTTCATAGCGTGCTTTGAAAATATAGGTTGTGTTCTCATTTAACGTTGGTCCCTTGATTATATCATTCCAGGCACCTGGTTTTTCCACTAACCAATTTCCATTATTATAACCAACAAATACCCAGTTTCCTGTTAGAGTTGATCGGATCACCACACCAATTCGAGCATTACCATTCATCATTTTAAATTTTGTCTCTACTTCACCATCTGCCAATTTTGGTGAATCCGTATTAATGGTGACTGCATTATTATCGACTGCTGTATCTCTTGAAATCTGCAAGGTATCTTTTACGATCTCTCGCTTCGTTCGACCAACAATATCTTGCCAATTACCAATAACCCCCTTAGAAAAATCTAATTCCCACAAATTTGCTTGTTCATTTTGCTGATCATTTTTTTTAGCCAATTGCTTATTCCCTATCTGGTTTTTTTCTCCCCAGACAGTTTTAGCAGACAATTCACCTATAAAAATACAAAATAATGCGCATACAATGAACAAGTTATATATCTGTTTCTTTTTCATTTTTAATCCTCCTTTATAGTTTTATTTAGAATATTTATTTAATTTTAAAAATAAATCAATAAATTAAAATTATTCAAAGAAGAATGAATACTAATAAGTCCTCATTAACTATTCTCTCCTTTCTTAACACTTCCCCCCTTATTCTTATCATATACCTATTTAGCAAATAAAAAAATAATAATTTAAATAATAAATTAAAAATCTATCAATAAAAAATGTTTTTATAATTCAAAAACCAAACAATTCTTAATCAATACTTGAAAAGAATCATCTGGTTTTTATTTAGTTATTCATTTTTTAATAGTTATTTTCAGAGCAATTAACCAGTTCAAAATTAATACTCATAAAATTAACCAATTAATTTAACCATTCAAAGCAGCAATGGTCTGTTTGTCACCAAAAACTGCAATCCAATCTTCTAAGAAATTTTGAATTGCTTTTTCAATAACCGGCATTTCTAATACTTGTTGAATAATATTGGTATTAATAGTAACCGCATGAGCACCATTTTCTAAAGCAGTAGTTACCTGTGAAACATTCTTAAAACTTGCCGCCAAAATTTTTGTTTTGCTTCCTGTTTGCTCAATAATATTGGCAATTTGGCGAATGGTTTCTTGAGGATCAATCGCTAGATTTTCCATCCGATTAAAATAGGGAGCAACATAATCAACATGGTTAGCAATTGCTAGATAAGCTTGAAACTTTGTATAGATTGCTGTAGCTGTTATATGACAAGGCCATTCCCTTAATTCATTCATAACTTTTAATCCTACTTCATTCACTGGTAACTTAATAAATAGATCTGTATCAATCTGATTTAAGAGTGTTTCCGCATCTTTTAACATTCCATCATAATCAGTAGCAACAAGTTGAACATGTAATGATGAATTGTATCCAATAATTTCCCGAATTTCTCTCATGCGTTCAAAAAAGTTCATTTTCCCACTTTGTTTTATAATAGATGGATTTGACGTAACTCCTCTTAAGGAAATTATTTTTTGATATTGCTTAATCTCTTCAATATTTACTGTGTCAAGCATAAATTCCATGATTAAAAGCTCCTTTTAATTCAACTTTCTTTACTAATTTAGGTAATATAATTAAATTATAGTATTTTTGATAGGTTGTTTCCTATCAGATGTTTAACGAATTGAGAATAAATAAATTTTTATTTTAGATTTTTTCCATTAAATCTAGCTGCCAAATCATTTTCTAATGGAAGGATTTTCTTAACCATATTATTAAGAATAATAACTTAATTAAAGTACATGTTCTGTTCGTTCAATGATATCCTCCTGTGTTGTTTTGGATAGTACGGTAAAGAATGCTGAATAACCTGCTACCCGAACAATTAACTCGCGATGTTTTTCTGGGTGTTTTTGTGCATCTATTAATGTCTCTTTTGAAACAACATTGTATTGAATATGATAGCCAAGTAAGCGGTTAAAAAATGTTTGTAATAGTAGTATCAATTTATCTTTATCTTCTTCTTTCATAAGGATTTGTGGTGTTATTTTTTGATTTAACAAAACACCACCTGTAATCTCTTTTGTTGGTAACTTTGCTACTGTCTTCATTACGGCTGTTGGTCCATGTCTATCCATGGCATGGGCGGGTGAACAACCTTCCGCTAAAGGCATACCTGCATTTCGACCATCGGGTGTTGCCAACGTTCCTTTTCCTTGTCCAACATTCGCCGAGATGGAAGAAGTTCCAGCGTAACGAACACCTCCAATTGGTCCACGTCCAAAACGTGTATTCGGATATTTTTTGATTTCATCAATATAACTGGCATAGGCTGTCACTATTAATTGATCAACAAAATCATCATCATTCCCATATTTTGGTGCCTCGTGTAATAATAAGTTTTGAATTTGATGTCCCCTTTTACCAGCAAAATTATTCATTAGAGCTTCCCATAATTCAATTGTCGTAATTTTTCTCTCTTCAAAAACTAGCTTTTTAATAGCAGCCAATGAATCTGCCAAATTTGCAATGCCAACTTGAAGTCCACTAACATAATCATAAATTGCACCACCAGCTTTAATTGTTTTACCTCGTCCGATACAATCCTCAGTTAAGGCAGAACATAAAATATCTGGAACATCTTTTTCCAAAACACTATCACAACTGTTCTCAATAATGACACTATGGCGAGTGAATTCACGAATTGTATGGTCCCAAGCAATCTGTAATTCTTCGTAAGAATGCATTTCTTTAAAGTGACCAAATCCCTTTATTAATCTAGTATTGCTTTCTGGATCTACACCATCATTCATAGTAATCAATAAAGTCTTTGGAAAATTAATAAAACTCATCCATGTACAACGATAGCCCCATTTCCCTGGAACAGCTGTTTCGACACAACCAATGGCACTATAATTATAGGCATCTTCTTCTTTAACTCCTTTTTCAATAAAGGAAGGAATAATAATTTCATCATTATTAAAAGCCGGCATCCCGATACCAAGGCGAATCACTTCAACACAAGTACGCATAAAGGAATGATCCAATTTGGAATGATATCTAACAGTTAAATTTGGTTGTGGTAATTTTGTTTGTGCAACACTACGTAAAATTAAATAGGATAAAGCATTAACAGCATCTTTCTTATCGGGTGTTTGTCCGCCAATTGTTACATTCTGATATAGGGGACTACCTGCACTAAATTGTGTGTGTGACCAACTACGAATTTTATTAATTGTCATTGTTTTAATCCATAAATTTGTCAATAATTCTGTTGCTTTATCTTCCGTTATTCGCTTACAATTCAGATCATTCTCTAAATAGGGAAATAAATATTGATCCATTCTACCATAAGAAAGTGAATGACCATTCGATTCAATTTGTAAAACCAGCTGAATCAACCAAAGAGATTGAACCGCTTCATAAAAATTTTCTGCCGGGTAATAAGGAACTTTATCTAAAATAACTGCCATTGCATTTAATTCTTTTGCACGACCTTGAGAAGCATGATGCGCTTGTTCTCTAGCTAGATTGGCATATCGCTTGGCAAAATTCCTCACTGCTTGAATAACAATTAAAACAGCTTCATAAAAATATAATTTTTCCTGTTCATCTACCTTGGTTAAGTCAAGCCCTTTCATTAATTCATTCACACGTCGTTCATAATCGACTAGGCCCTTTTTTAAAACAGACTTATAGTCGACAGCAATATGGGCATCACCAGAAGTTATATTCCCTTCTGCTTTAATAATACCAAGATCATAAAAGATACGGCTTTCTGGTGGAATAGCCGCCAATCCTTTGTCTTTTGTTGTGTTATTTTTCCAAAATTCAGCAATGGCTTGAAGTTCATTTTTTGTCTCTTCAGTAATATAAAAAATATCACCATCTCTTTTTTCAAAATCGTCTAACTCATCTATCACCCAATCCATAGCATATTCAGGAAAAAATTGGTGCACAGCGATTGGCAATCGTCTGATTTCCCGCTAGCAAAGATTCTTCTTCAATATAAATATGCATGTTCATTAGAATTGTTTCAAGCATATAAGCACGCTTTAAAACTGTTGGTTGTGCTAAGTGTTTCTTATAAGCTGCTGTTGCTAAAGTCGCTCGTTCAGCACAAACATAGGATTTTTGTGATAACACGTTTTCTCTATACTTTTTCATACGTAGTGTTAATTCACCAAAAAAAGGGTTTGAATGGTTGTCTGTTTCATTTTCATATCAATTCCCTTTCTTTCATTCGAAATTATTTTAGTTTCTTTTGAAAAAATTGTAGCATAAATATTTATCAATCACTAGTAATATGAAAAAATCAATATAAATAAAATTAACAAAGAACCAATTCAATTCCTTTTGATTTGATAAATTTTGCCGTCGTCTCATTTATTTTCTTATCTGTGTACAGTTTGGTAATTTCACCGAAAGAAAAGCCAGAGATGATCCCTGTTTGATTAAATTTGGTTGAATCCGTTAAAATAATTGTCTCTCTAGCTGCTTGTACCAATGCTTTTGAAGCGTCACATCTTGCAAGATTATTGCTAGTAAATCCGCGTTTTTCATCAAAACCATCAATACCTACAAATAATTTATCTACATAAAATTCATCAACATATTTTTTTACCAAAGGTCCAACATTTACCTGGGATTCTTTTTGGTATTCTCCTCCCAAAAGAATAATGTTTACATTTTTAGCTTTTCGAATATAAGCAGCAATAAAACAGGAATTTGTAATAATCGTTACCTCATCTTTATGATACGCCAATTCTTCGGCAAGTAGTGTACAAGTAGCACCTGATTCGATCATTACACTATCGCCATCTTTTACAAGTGAAGCAGCTGTTTGAGCAATTTTTCTTTTAAGTTCATAATTTTGTGCTAGGTGATAATTCATGTCATCTTGACTGTTTAAAAGAGCAAAGCCATGTTGCCTATGTATAATTCCTCTTGTTTCTAACTTATCTAAGTCCTTGCGAATAGTTACTTTTGATACGCCCAGATATTGAGCTAAAGCATTAACGGTAATTTTTTTACTTTTACTAACGATAGAAATAATTTTTTCTTCTCTTGTCATTTTTATCTCCCATTCATTTGTGGTTTACCAAAAGATACCATGAATAAATAAAAGGAACAATTCATTTATATTATTGTTTTCATTCATAACTATTTTTTTTACGTTCGAATATTCAAATGCTATAATGAAATAGACAAAATAAGGAGGAAAATTTTATGAATAACAAAGCATGTATCTTTAATATTCAAAAATTTAGCATTCATGATGGTCCGGGTATTCGAACTGTTGTTTTTTTTAAGGGTTGTCCGCTAAATTGTCAATGGTGTTCTAATCCAGAATCACAAAATGGTTCTCAAGAACCAATGTGGGATACTAAAAAACACCAATATGAACTAATTGGTAATTATCAATCATTAGAAGAGATTATGGAAGAAATTATAAAGGATCAACCTTTTTATGAAGAATCCGGTGGCGGTGTGACTCTATCCGGTGGAGAAATTTTATATCAGTCTGAATTTGTTATTCAGCTATTAAAAGAACTACAAGCAAAGAAAATTCATACTGCGGGCGAAACAACTGGTTATGCAAAACCCAAGATTTTTGCAGATTTTATTAAACATGTTGACCTTTTGTACTTTGACGTTAAACACTATGATTCTAAGAAACACCAACAAAATATCGGTGTATCAAATAAACAAATTTTAAAAAATTTAGAAATTGCTTTAGAAAATAACACAAATTTAATCATTCGAATTCCTGTTATTCCAAACTTCAATAATAGTATAGATGATGCAAAAAACTTTGCTGAATTATTTCATCTATTTGGAATAAAAAAAGTAGAGCTTTTACCCTTTCATCAATTTGGTGAAGAAAAATATAGCCATCTAAATCGTAACTACCTATTTAAAAATATACCTCAATTACACACAGAAGAATTAAATTATTTTAAAGAAATTTTGGAATCTCATCAAATAAATTGTCATGTTCAATAACAATTTTACTTAATAAAAATGGAAATAGCTTATTGAAAGAAAATAGTCTTACTTGTTCTTATGTAATTATTTTTTTATTAATTTGTTTGAACATACAAAAATAAAACAAAGTATTCACGTAAATAAATAAACTTTTTCTGCCTATTCTTTCACTTCAATACCTTGTTTATTTTTTATCCTATTTAATACTGCCAAATCTTTTTTTGTTGTTCTTTTAAAGGCTCTTTAATACGTGTTAATACTTCTGTCTCGGTTAATGCATCTGAATTGTCACTCCAAATTGCAAAATAGGTGCCTATAACTTGCCGCATGTCTCTTTTAGAAAGTTGTTGGTTTCCTGAGAACACATTTATTGTCCAGTTTTCTTTGATTTTCTCGCCAGTTGAATATTTATAACCGGCTTCTTCTCCCAAAACAAAATAGAAAAAATTGTCATTAAAATTCAAAATTTTATGTCCTTTTTCAATAAACGTTTGAACAGTCGCCATTTGCTTTTGATAATGTGTCCAGTAGGTAATTTGGATCGTTGATTTTAATTTATTTTTTGATAATTCATCTGTTTTATAAAAACCATCATTCCAAACCCTAGCGATCAAACCGTTTTCTTCTACCTTATCTGCTAGTTCATTTATATAATCAATAAATAAATCATAACCTAATTCTTTATTCTTATATTTTTTTTGAGCATTTGCTTGTAGGAGTGGATAATTTGCTAATTCGTTAAAATTCAGATATTCATCTGCACCCAAATGAAAATAATGTGTAGTAGAAAACAGTTCAATGTACTCCTGAATAATTTCTTTGATTAATCTTACTGCCTGTGGATTTGTAATATCAAATAGTGGATCATCTAAATATCCTTTATTGTGAGCAAAAGTACTCATTTGGAATTCTGGATGTAATGTCAGCAACCTTTTTAAATGGCCTGGACTATCAAATTCAGGAATGATCATAATATTTCGAACATCAGCATAATGAATTAAGCTAGTAATATCTTTCTTTGTTAGGTATTCCTTTGAAGTCAATTCTGGCATAGTTTGACATTCTAATCGAAATCCTTCATTCTCCGAAAAATGTAATTGTAGAACATTCATTTTTAAAGTTTCCATATAATCAATTAACGCCTGCAACATTTCAATCGTATAAAACTTTCTACCGATATCTATCATAACCCCCCGTTCTGTTTGTACAGGTAAGTCATTTTTTTCTTGATTTAATTGCTTCGTTGTCTAACTCCTTTATTTATTCAATGATAGAGAGTGAGTAATCTTTTTGATGAAGATGGTCTTCAGCAAAAACCGTGAGTTTGTGGTCTCCTCTAGCTATCTTTCTTGGTATGCCTTCATATATTAGAACATCGTTTAGGTAAACTAAGCCACCGTTATTTGGTAAGGTAAAAGATACAACTGTTTCTGGAGTCATTTTAATTTCAATCTGATGATCAGCAAAGCTTAATAACTGTCCATTAGTAACCTTAACAGTTTCTAAGTAAGCATTTTCACTATAAGTGACATTTTTTAAAAGTCTAATTGAGAAAATAGGTGGTGTTTCTGCCATCGTTGCTTTAATCATTAAATTTAATTTACCTTCAATAATTTGATCCTCAGAAACTAACAAGGTTTTAGTAATAAATCCCTCTTCAGCAAAGTCTTCAACTGAAAGTAATTGACGTTCATTTTTATTGTTATTCAAAATGAGCAAACATTCTTTTCCAACATCCTGACTATGAAAAGTGATTTCAAGATAAATTTTTCCAAAACTTTTAGCAGAAAATTCATAACTAAACCAACCTTCTTTTTGAGCGATTCGATAACGTCTCCCTAAAAAATTCCCAGTGCTTGACCGTTGATAAGCTAATTTTTTCCCATATTCACTATTATTTCCATCAAAGTTATGCAATTCATCAAGCAACTGATCGTTTTCTCTTATAATTCTTTTCTTTTCTTTAATTGCTGTCTGCATTTCTTTTGAATCCTGTTTTTGTAGTTTAAAATAAATTCCATATCGCTGATCGTGTAACTCATAATAAGGTGAAAAGGTAAGCTGTTCATTAGTATTTTCAATAGAAAAAGCAATCAATTTATTTGGTCTTTCGATTGGTTTTAGATATGATTTATAATTATTTCGCCATTCTTCATCATCTGCTACGGTTAACGTATCCGCTAATAAAGGATGTTTTGTCCCAACACGTACTAAAATACCATTTGGATTATCTTCTTCTAATCGGTCTGTCCCTAGTTCTCCTGCTAATATATAGGGTCCATATTTGAAAGCAATATAATTTGTATTGTCAGGAGTATCTAGTAACTGAAGTTCTTGTTCCATTTCTAATATAATTTGATCATTTGCTGTAACTAATCCTGATAAATAGGCAAATCCTAAATGTGATTTATAGTTTAATAGTTTTTTACCTTTTTTAATCGTTACTTGCTTCGCCCAGTTTGGTAATCGTAATGCTAATTGAAGTGGCTGAATAATATTTTTATCTGTTAATGTCTTCAAATCAATAGTTACATTTCCATTTTTACGATCAGTTTTCTGAATAATTTTTAAATTATTCTCTTTCAATTTTAAAGTATTGGAAAAATATAAATTTACAAATAAGCGATTATTTTCTTTAAAATAATAGGTGTCAGCTAGCTTAGAAAAACTTTCAATCCCGGTACCAGAGCAACACCAGAATTCATCATAAGGCCGATTATATACTTTATTATAACCTGCTCCCATCGGTTGAAAGTACATCATCATCCCTGTTTTAGAATTTTGTGAAGCCAGAATAGCATTAATATAGGTTGTTTCATAATAATCCAGATATTTAGGATCTTTCGTACATTCATAAAGTTTTCTTGTCAATTTTAACATATTATGTGTATTGCAAGTCTCACATGTGCAATCACCTTGACGAATTTCCGAATCGTAAAAAAGTTCATTTGGTCCATGGAAATGTTCGCTTTGACTATTTCCACCTGTACAATAGGTATGATTGTCAACAACGATCTGCCAAAAGTTTTCCGCTGCTTTGAAATAGCTCATTAAATGTTCCTTTTCTTCATTTGACAACCATGCAGATAGATCTTCTGATTGAAAAACCATATAGCGTTTTAATGCACCAATCAATTTAGGAATCGTTGTATTTGCATGTTTACCAGGCAATACATTTTCATCATTAGCTAGCTGATTGAATAAGTTATCTTCGTCAAAATAAGTTGCCGCAATTGCATGTTCCTTTTTTTGTGTTAATTCAAATAAATAATACAATGCATCATTCATACCACCATATTCAATAGTTAACATTTGATTTTTATCTGTCAAGTTCATCATACGTTTATAGATATAATCACCAAACCAACTTGCGATAAATAAAGCTTCCTTACTTAATTGTGAATCTACCTCTTTTAAAGAAATATTCACTTCTAATAATCCAGCTAAAATTTTATGCAGGTTATACCATGGCACTAAGACATTTTCTTTCTCTTTTGGATCAACCGGTTTTCCCTCTACCTCATCCAAAGCTACTTCTTTAAATGCTGAAATATAACCGGCATGTTCTGGATGTTGTTTTGCATAATTTTTCTGAATAGCTTTTAATCCTGTTATTGCTGTCTTTATTTGTTGATGGATTTTTTTCTTTAAAATAGGTTGTTTTTCAGCTTGATAAGATAATGCTAAAGCTGATAGAAAATGGCCAAAGAAATGACCTCTAAAATTAACTTGATCACTTCGTTCCCATCCTTGATAGCCACTTTCAGTTAATGGTTTCATCCCTGCAACTTTATAAAATTCAAAAAGAAACTTTTGGACATCTAAACTCAATAAATAATGAATAACATTTTCTTGTGCCTTGTGAATGTATGGATCTTGTATTGTTATTGCTTTTGTATCAATTGGTTTCATTTAATCCCTCCTTTTTATGTAACCACTTTCAATATAAATTAAATTCACATCAAACTCAATCCTTTTAAAAAATCATGGAAAAAAAATAGATTTTATTAGAGAAATCTACTTTCATTCCATATTAGATAAAAATTATCAATATAGATAAATTATTCTGTTATTTAGATAAAAAACAGCCATTCTTCAAAAGAATGACTGTATTGTATTATAAGTAATATAAATTATGCCGAATGTCCAACAATTGTACTACCACTATAACCAAAACCAACCCGTGTAATTGATGGATTCATTTCCCAATCACGATGTCCACTTCCAGATGACGTTGTCATATTGGTTTCATTGTACCAAGCCATAATCACAGATTCTCCCGGTGCAAACATCATTGCGATTACCTCATCCCCTCTAGACCAGTGATCTGAAGGAATTGTCCAATTTGATCCTTCAACCAATGCAGCCCTTCCTGCCGCTGAAGCTGCTAATCCTCCATCCCAACTTACAGGCTTTAATCCATGAGATGTACGTAATGCATTCAATGCTTGCAATGTTGCATCTGAGGAATCATTATCATGTGGTGTTGGAATTTTAGGATCTTTTTCTGGTTTATGAACAGGTTCCTTTGGTTTATTTTGTTCATCATTACTAGTATTAGTATGCTCCACATTTGTTTTCTTTGGTTCACTAACTACTTTTGGAACTTCTTGTTTTTTCTCTTGACTTTCTTTTGTTGGATTTACATTTTCAACTTTTTTATTTGCAATTTCTTTCTTTTTCGCTTGTTGTGCTGTTGCAATGTGTATTTGTTTATCTTTAGCTGCCTTATCTAAATCTTTCTGTTTATTAAGAGTAGATTTTGATTTCTCAGCAGTTGCTTGTTCTGAGTCAAGCGAAGCCTTTAATTCATCAAACTGAGATTGTTTAGCAAGAAGATTTTTCTTTTCTGCTTCCATTGCTAATTTTGTTTCTTTAAGTTTTTGAATTTTTTCTATATTTTCAGTTTGTTTTTTCTCTACTAATTCTTTGTCTGTTTTTTGTTGTGTAATTAACTTATTATTTGCACCCATAATCGTAGAGATAGCTTGTACACGTCCGATAGCATCATAAACCGATTCAGCATTTATTACTGCATCAATAAATGTTGTACTCTGCCCATTAACTTGAACATCACGTGCTTGGTCTTTAATCGCTATAGAACGTTTTTTAATACGTTCGTTTAATAAATTAATTTCTTGATTTAGCTGTTTAGACTTTAATTCTAAATCGGACTGTTGTTTCTTTAATTTTAGTCCCTTGTCAAAGATAGAAGAAATACTAGCTTCTAATGTAGCCGTCTCGCTAACAAGAGAGGCTTTTTTATTTTTGATTTTTGAAATTTCATTTTCTTTTTGTTCAATTTTTTTATCAACGTTCTCAGCCAAAGCAATAGCTGGTATGGTAGTAGTGGAAAATATGATTATACCAACTAACAAACATGACATTAAAACACGTTTTTTCACTTTCATTCCTCCAAATTATTTTATATTGGTAAAATTTTAATAATTTCTTAATAAGTGATTAAATTTTAACATAGTTATATTGCAATTATACTTTAAAAGTATTACAAAAATATTTCATATGATATTTCAAGTAAAAAATAACAAAATTTTAAGCTTAAAAATTATACAAAAAGACATTATTATTAAATAATTAATAACTAATTATAACATATATCCTTGTAAAATATAAAAAGCTTATAACAAATATTTATTTACATTTTAAACTAATTTATAATCAACTACAAAACAAAACGACTCAATACAAATTAAAACTTCTTTATTAATTGTTTATAAACAATTAATAAAGAAGTTTTAGATAATCCATTTATAAAATTATAATAAATGATTACAATTTAGCTCGTGCTTTTTTTCGCCAAAATATTGAATCAGTCGCAGAAATAAGCACCAATCCAGCCGCTAACCAACTAAAACTAGTTTGTTCATTGGTTTTCGGATAAACCTCTTTTCCATTAGGAGTTGGTTGTTTTGGTTTTTCATGACCACCTTTTGGGTTATTTGGTTTGTTTGGTTTGGTTGGTTTGTTTGGTTTATTAGGTTCATTTGGTTTGTTCGGTTTATATATATTTATTAAATTGTATCCTTTTATTACTGTCGCATATCCCATTACTCTATCTTCTTTGATCATGTAGGAAATCTTTTGACCTTTTTCATAAACAGGTAGGCCGGTGAAGCTGTACTTCCAGCCTTCTTTTTCACTTACTTCTTTACTCGCTACCTCTTTGTCACCATTCATTAAACGAACTGTGATTTTTTCTGGGCGTTTGCCATCTTGGTTGTTATTATCTTCCCACGTTTTTGTTCCAGATACTTCTGTTACTTCTGGTACATGGGTGTTGACAAGGTTCAGTGCCTTTCGTCAAGGTCGTATATCCCGCTACTTTGTCTTCTTTAATACTGTAATGGATCTTCTGACCTTTTTCATAAACAGGTAGGCCAGTAAAGCTATACTTCCAGCCCTCTTTTTCGCTTACTTCTTTGGTTGCCACTTCTTTGTCACCATTCATTAAACGAACTGTGATCTTTTCTGGACGTTTGCCATCTTGATCGTTGTTGTCATCCCAGGTTTTTGCTCCGGATACTTCGGTTGTTTCTGGCGTATATTTATTTGTTAGATTATAGCCATCTACTTTAGTAGTATAGCCTGGTACTTGATCTTCTTTTAAAGTATACTCGATTTTTTTGCCGTTTTCGTAAACAGGTATGCCAGTGAAGCTGTATTTCCAGCCATCTTTTTCACTTACTTCTTTAGTCGCTACTTCTTTGTTACCATTCATTAAATGAACGGTGATTTTTTCCGGACGTTTCCTATCTTGGTTATTGTTGTCATCCCAGGTTTTTGTTCCGGATATTTCTGTTTTTTCTGGTGTATGTTTATTTGTTAGATTATAGCCATTTGGTATTGCTTCATAGCCTGGCACTACGTTTTCTGTGATTGCATAGTTATTCTCTTTGCCATTTTCATTTTTAGGCAGATTTTTGAAACTATATTGCCAGTTTTGTGCTTTTGTCACTTCTTTAGAATCAATCTCTTTACCATTTTTTAATAGGTGAATGACTATTTTTTCTGGTCGTTTGCCGTCTTGATCGTTGTTATCTTCCCAGGTTTTTGTTCCATTAATATCAATCTTTTCATCTTGACGCTGATTTTCAATTGTTTTTTGTTTGTAATACATATTTTCAAAGGTAGACTGTTTTAAATCATCTTTTGTAATAGAAAAATTATAAGTATTGTTTGAATTAATTTGATATCCACTAGGTGCTTTTGTCTCCTTTAAATAATAATCACCAATAATTAGACCATCAGTAACATCTGTAGATTTTTGTGGGTATTGTGCTTGTCCATTTTGATCAGTAGTTAGACTGCCTATTTTTTTATTGTCACTATTATAAATATCAAATTGCGCACCGGCCAATGCTTTTTTCGTTTCTGCATCAACCTTTGAGATCTTTATTCCAGCTGTCGAACCATAGATATTTCCACCACCATTGTCCCAACGCGTTTGTTCTTTTAATTCCCAGCTCACTGGTCTGTCTGGATTAGCTTTAGTATAAGCAGTTATTTTTGCATTATTCTTTACTACTTGATTGATCCATGAAACATCCGGCGTTGTTGTATAGTAAAGAAAAGTATTTTTATCTAGTTGCTCCTCTGATCCACTCATTACTTTTAATAAATGAGGTAGGAGATCAGTCTTCAATATTTTTTTATCTTGTGATACACCAGCATCTTTATCATTTAAATATGTAACTTTAATTGATGAATTGTTTGGAGTATCCATTCGTAAATAGGTATCCTTTGGGATATAACCAGATGGAAAAGTAATATCAAACGGAATAAATTTTTGTTTTTCTGGTGTATCCTCAAAATATAAGGCCTTCAGGTCACTTAATTTTTCAACGCCCGCTAATTTTTTGATTGAAGGAATATGCATTTTTACTTGCCATTGCAAGTACCTATCATGATTTTTATTTTCTTTTTGTGTTCCTGACTTTGTAGGTATTTCTTCTCTATCTCCTGGAGGTGTAAACCCCTCCCATGGAGTTGAGCCTTCTATATCTATATCAGTTGGTTTAGAGTTATTTTTAAAGTGAGCAGTTATCTTTACCTTATTATTTACTTTCCTGCTTTCTTTTGGATTATCTGGAATTGTCGCATAGGAAAGATTTGCTTCCTTGCCACTATCATTTCCTGACTCTTTCATTTCACCTAATAAATGAGGTAAAAGATCCATAGACATAGTTCTTTTATCGGCCGATATTCCCATCTCATTGAATGATAGATCTTTGTTCCAATCTCTCCCTGGGTTCGCATTTCTAGATACCTGTAGTCCACCTCATGAACCATTAAATAAGGTCTTAAAAGTTTGATTTTCAGGTGAGTCACTGATCGTTAAAGAAGATAATTCATCAAGAGAGTGAATATTTAGTTTCTCAAATAATTTCTTGTAACCAAATGAAATGTTCCAATTGATATATTGATTGCTATCAGAAGCCTTCACTTGTCGGCCAGTTTTTACTATTTCTTTATTGCCATGACTGTCATCTTTACCGTCCCAACTAACGATACCATCTTTTGATTCTTCCTTTGGATTATTGGGATCTTTTTTTAAATGAGCAATGATTTTAACATGATTAGTATAATTTGTTGTTTTTGAAGGGTCATCTGGTTTTGTTGTATAAATTAACGAAACTGGTTTTTTCCCATCTTCATTTCTATCATTTTTTTCTTCTAGTAAGGTTGGAAGAATATTAACCTTCATCGATCGCTTGTCTGCTGCTATTCCAGCTTGCTGTTCATTCAGGTATTTTTCCCAACTTTTATTATATTTATCTCGTATATTCATAGATAGATAGGTTCCCTGTGGAATTTTATTATCAACTGTTGAATGATCAATAAATGTCTGTTCCTTAGGAGTGTCTTCAATATATAGAGAATCTAATTCGTCTAAAGAATGAATACCCAATTTTTCCATTAATGTATTTTCGCCAAAATCTACAATCCAACGAATATACTTTGTACCATCCTTGCTTTTTTCCTGATAAGCAATTTTACTTAAATCACCATCACTTTTATCTTCACTGCTACTACTACTACTTGAAGGAGGTGTACTACTTAGATTCACTACTGCTACTTGGTCTAACTGGTACATCAACATTAATATTAATAGACCCGTCCGGAAGTGGAATTATGTTGCTGCCTCCACTTACATATCTACTATTCAATGTACACATTAAAACAAATGATCCTTTAAATGATGAATGGGTCTCAATATAATCTGTAGTAAATGTTAAATAGGCTTTATATTTACCAGAAAGATCTTTTTTTACTTCCATTTTACCAACTTCAGAACGACCATCTGGTGTTCCTAAAGTAAATTTGAAATTATCTGTAATATCTAATTCCTTTGGAATGTCAAAAACAAGTATGTCCCCTTGTTTAAATTTGTTATGATCAATTGAAAAATCAACGTTATATTTTAGTTGGTCATAAAGATTTAATGTATCACCATTTACAACTTCCTTACTATTTTTTTCTAAATGACTATTAGTAATATAACTATTTCCATTTTCGTAGGTTTGAAAATTTTCTATTTCCATAGCATAAACGGTATGTAATGGATTTAATATATTAAATACAATATAAATAAAAGTGAACCATTTTGTTATTTTATTTCTTATCCTCATTAGATTCCTCCTAAATAATTTTTATTCTAATTTTCTAAATTTTCAATCAACTAAGCATGAATTTTCCCTCCCTAAAAATATAAATTTAGTTTAAAATTTGAATCAGTAATAATAAAAATAAATACATTTCAAAAAAATATTATTAATAATAATTATCAATTGTATAGCTTGTTTTAGAGATCTAATTTTAAAAATAATCAAGAAATCTATTCACAAAATGCTATTCAAAAATAAATGAATAATTGTATTTTATTTTTAACTGTACTTTTTCAAATTTTTCTAGCCATAAAAATAAATTACCTAGTTTTCCTATTATCTGTTAGCTATTAAGAATGCTAATACTATCTAAAAAATCCTTACTTTTAAGTAAGTAATCTTGCCTAAGCAATTACTGATCAGTCTCTAAAACATTCGTTTTAGAGACTGATCAGTAACGTAAACTTTTTAATTAAATAATTATTGTTATATTATCTATATTTTAAAAGTATAAAAATACAATTCAAATAAAAATATATATTGACATTATGTTATTTATTTTGTAATATTTAAATGCTTGTCAGCAAAATAAAAAATTGTCCTTAAAACGAACGTTTTTTAAACAACATTACTAGATTTAAAAAATTTACTCTTATAAAAACAAAATAACTATTTATTTTTTATATTTGTAAGATAAATTTCAATTATATATAAATAATTTCTATAAATAATTTTTTTTTATATTGTTTGTATATATAAAATCGTAATTGATTTTGAAAGAAATCTAGCTATAGTTTATCAAATAGTACAAAACGGATTCTTTTAATTAAAAATAATAAGTTGAACAATTAAATAAATAGTTAATTTAAAATATTTTTAAACAATAAAAAATATTATCTATTTAGTTATCAAATTTATTCAAATTATAGTTATTTATTTCATCCTAAATAATTATTATTCCATTCCTTATTGAGAGTTCAAATATTTATATATTTTTCTTTAATTAACTGTTTCATTATTTAGGCATTATATCTTCTTTACTTCTTCTCTATTTAATAAAAGTTCAATTCATAATATTGAAATTATTTATAACATATACAACTTTTATGTAGTTCAAAAAGTATCTTCCTCAATTAAATGATATAAATGTGAGTCTTATCAGTTGCTAGTTTAAAAAAATTCTTCCTTCCTATACCATTCTTTTAGAATAATTTTCCAATCTTAAATAGGAGTATTATTTGAAATAATTTACTAAGTAATGCCCATAATGGTTATTACTGTTATTTAATGACAGTCCTTCATTCTTTTTTCCTAGATAAATACATCAATAAACACTTTTAGAAGGATTTTCCAAAAATTTAAATTTTAATGGAATTAACAAAAAACTGTCTAATAAATTTAATTGAAAAAGACACCTATAAATTATTTTCATTAATAAGTATCTTTTAAACTATTTTTGCGTATATATATCTAAATTAATTCAACAAAATAAAAAATAGATATTAATTCCTAGTCATTAATATCTATTTTATGATTTATTTATACAATTTTAATTATTTTTTCATCTAATTATTTTTAAATAACATAATTTCACCTTTAAATAAAATATTTTATAACCTATAATATTAACAAAATTAATGAAAAGAACCTAGAAATATGGCAAGAATATTTGGATATGCCAGAGTATCAACACAAGATCAAAATTTAGAACTGCAAATTGATGCTTTAAAAAAGTTAGGTGCAATTATCATCTATAAAGAGAAAGCTTCAGGCAAAAAACGTGAACGTCAAGAATTACAAGCTCTTTTGAATATTCTCTCCCCTGGTGATACAATAGCTGTTTATAAATTTGATCGTATTTCTCCTTCAACAAAACATTTAATTGAACTAGCTGAATATTTTTCTGAAAATAATATCCAATTCATTTCTATTCAGGATAACGTAGATACATCTACCTCAATGGGCAGATTCTTTTTTCGTTTGATGGCAAGCATTGCAGAATTGGAAAGAGATATTATTGTTGAACGAACAAACGCAGATTTAATCGCTGCTAGAGCCAGAGGAAGATTAGGTGGTAGACCGCCAAAAGATAGTCAGGTGATCGAAAAAGCATTAAATTTATATCAATCAAAACAGTATTCAATTAAAGAAATTACCCAGTTAACAGGTGTTAGCAAATCCTTACTCTATAGAAAAATAGCTGAACAAAAAAAATCAACGCAACAAGAAATTACTTCTCAGATTTGTAAATAGCTATTTAATTACTATTCAACATATACATAAAAATACAAAATATATCATTTATATCTACATAGCAAATTACACATAGAAATAAAAATATTTTTAACCACCTATTTATTCAGAGTAAGAATAAGGCATATGGTTATAAATTTGCTTCTACTATAAAAATAATTAACAATAAATCTTCCTTATGATCCTAAATTATAGATTGTTTTTTAATATATTGTGTATACTTAATTTTTTCAATTCATATTATTAGCAATATTACATTCATTAATAAATAAATTTTTTAATTTTTATTTTGATTTATATTTAATAGTTTGTTCATTACATGTAAACTATTAACTATAAGAAAGGGGTAATGACATGACAAAGAAAAAATTGTATCTATTACTAACACTAGGAATAATGCTTCTTCTATTCACTGCATGTGGTACGCGACAATCCTACATTGACACATTAGAAAAACTTGATCAACCATCTATACAAAATAGAAATTATCAATTAACCATGAAAGAATTAACTATTCCTGAATTAAAAGAACAAGCTTATACAAAAATATTTATCGACCAATTGCAGTCTCTACATATTAATGGTCACTATACATGCAATAAAAAGTCCAATCTATATGATTTAACAATGAATGGAAAATTATTTAGCCAGAAATTCTCAATCCAACTGATTGGAAAAAAAGATAAAACCTACTTGTCTACTAACTTCTTTTCTGATATTGCTGCACTTGCTTCTTCCCTAGGAAAACCAGCACCCATATCTCCAGTTGATCTAAAACAGCTAGACGATAAATACTTTGATATAAACCAACTTTTATCAAAAAATCAAAAAAATACAATGATTTACTTTGAAAAAAATAAAATGAATGAAGCAATCAAACAAACATTGAAAAAAACAAATAAAGATTTATTCACCAAAAAAGATAATACATTAAGTCATGTAATTACTAAAGAAGAATGTATAACATTTTTAGATACTTATGATCGATTAATGAAAGAAGATAAGAAAACAAAACAAAATTATCAACACACAACAGCACAACAGCTAAAAAATCTGAAAGAAACTATAAAAAAGAATGTTGATGAATTAAAAATAACTCATTCTATCAATAAAGAAAATTATAAATCTACTACCCGTGTCCTTTTATCGTTAAAACAAAAAGACAACCAAAAACAAAAGACAAAAATAAATTTTGTTTTATCCTCACAACCTAAAAAACAAAAAGCAACTATTAAATTGCCTGATAAAAAGAAAATTATTTCAAAACAAAAATTAGAAGAACTCTTTAATCATGTTACTTCGATCAAAAATTCTAAATCCTTTACACCAAATTATGATAATGAAAAAATGATTGATAAAACGATTGATGCACAATTAAACTATCTCATTGAACAGATTAAAGAAAATAAAACTGAGATCACCAATGAAGATATTAAAAATTTACATGAAGAGGGCAAAAAAGTTTTTAACGAAGCACAAATGAAGAAACTTGATCAAACGTTAGATCAGGTAATAAAGGAAGCCAAAAAACAATAATAATAGGAAAATGAAAAAGATATAGAAATGACCACCATTTCAATTAATAATTTTTTGATCTATTTATTGAAATTGGTTTTCTCTCTATCTTTTTTGCTATAATCAATCAAATGAAGATTTAATTAATTAAACTAAAAATACAATTGTCATACCAACAATTGTACCTATCTCATTAATTTTGAATGTTCATTAAATTTATATGACAGATCAAAAATTTTTAACTTGTTTATGTTATTCAATAAATTCTTTATCTGAAAAAATATTCTATCTACATTATTAATAGCCATCTATTTTTTATATTTTATATAAATATTTATCTTAATAAGCGCATCCAGAAAAAAATCAACCAATTACTAAATTTTCTTTTTTAATTTAATACATTGAATGATTATGTAATGAACCAATTGTAGTTATTAACCATTCAACTATCCAACATAAAGAATAGATAAAATTTATAATTAGCTTTTCATTAATAGAATATTCGAATATACTACTGGCAAATTGACTTTACTAACCAATTTATAAACATCAAACGAGAAAATTAATAAATTTATCCTACTAGTTGAAAAACATTAGGATATTGTCCATGAAAGCGACCGATAATGATAAAAAAATAAAAAACAAATATTACATTTCCTAATATAAAATAACTATGGAAGATAGATGATTGCTCTATCTTCCACAGTTTTAAGTCAAATAGATAATTATTGAAACTATCTTTATAAACAAAAAATTCTTATTACTATTAAAATTATCTTTTAAATTTCTTATTTTTAACTGAATATCTTACTTAACTCTTTTATCAGTTCAACGATTAGTTGAAATAATTAATTTTTTTATTGATTTTTATTTTCTGATTTTTAGGTTCGTAAATCTACAATTGGTAGATTACTATTTAGGACACCACTTGGTCCACTTAGCTGCAATGATTGTAATCTAGGATTTATCATAAGTAGCATTTCTTCATCTAAATATTTTTTTGAGTAGTCCTTAATATAAATTTCACCTATATCTGAATCTAACTTAGCATTAAAAGATTGTCGGTTTTGATTTTTATCTAAAAGTAATAAACGAAAGTTCGTTCCCAGGGAACAATTTCCAACAGATGAAAATTCACCAACACTATCATCCAAATCCAAAATTGGCACAATATTTTCCTCCATATATACATCTAGTTTTTTCTTTGGTTCCTATTAATTTTAACGTTCCAGCAGCAATACCTTCTGGACGTTCAGTTGTATAACGTAACACTAGCATAGGAACTCCTAGAGAGGGAGCTTCTTCTTGGATACCACCAGAATCAGTTAATATTAAATAACTGCGTGCGATAAAATTTTGAAAATCTTTAACATCTAAAGGCTCAATTAGGTGAATACGTTTATTTCCTGATAGATATTTTTCAGCGATCTGACGAACAAGTGGATTTTTATGCATTGGAAAAATAACCTCAACACTTGAATAGTTTTCCACTACTTGTTTGATTGCTTTAAAGACTTGCACAATAGATTCGCCCCAATTTTCTCGTCGGTGCATCGTTAACATAATAATTTTTTGTTTTTTAGGTATCTTATCAAGCGTAGGATGATGATAATCTTTCTGAATTGTATACTTCATAGCGTCAATAGATGTATTTCCCGTTACATAGATCTTTTTTTTAGCGTGATTCTCTTTTAATAAATTTTCTTCACTTGTTTTTGTTGGAGCAAAATAAATGTCTGATAAGGTATCAACCAATTGTCGATTCATTTCTTCTGGAAATGGTGAATATTTTTCCCATGTTCGTAATCCTGCTTCAACATGACCAATTTCAATTTTTTCATAAAAACCAGCTAGAGCTGCAGCAACAGAAGTGGTTGTATCACCATGGACTAAAACAATTTTTGGATTCTCCTCTTCTATTATTTTTGTTAGCTGCTCTAACACCCGACTAGTAATTTCTGTTAGTGTTTGCCCTTCTTTCATAATATCCAAATCGTAATTAGGAACAATTGAAAAGTCTGCTAAAACCTGATCTAACATTTCTCTATGTTGGGCAGTAACAGTAACAATACTTTCAAATAATTCTGGGTAATCCTCCAATTTTTTCACTAATGGCGCCATTTTTACCGCTTCCGGACGTGTCCCAAAAATTGTCATTACTTTAATCTTTTTCATTACTTGCATGCCCCCCATTTATACGAATATACTTACCCATTTGATACTCCCTGGCCAATTGCGTATAATGCCAAATATTTAACAAATTTTTTTCAATTTCTTCTTCTGTTAATGGTCTTATGACACGTGCTGGTCGACCGAATGCCAAAACATTAGGTGGAATTATTGTTCGCTCTGTAACTAGTGAGCCAGCACCAATCATACTATTTTCACCAATAACTGCATGATTTAGAATCGTTGTATTCATGCCTACTAAGGCACCTTCTTTAATCTGACATCCATGCAATAAACACAAATGACCAATAGTTATATTTTTACCTATTTTTGAAGGTGCATCATGATCAACATGTAAAATGGAACCAGCTTGAATATTTGTATTATCACCAATTGTAATAATGTTGCTATCTCCTCTTGCAACTACTTGAAACCGAATGTTTGTATTTTCTCCTAAAGTTACGTCGCCATAAAGCTCTGCACTATCTGCAATAAAATATTTTTCCACTCATATCCACCCGACTTGATCAATTTAGTATAAAAAAGTAATAAGAAAAAATAAATCAATATTATCAGAATAAACATAATAATCAATCCTGAAAATATTGAATAAAATAACTAAGTAACTATTCTTTAAAAAATTAGTAGCAATCAAAAATTTTCTTAGTTTAGCCTTCTTGATTCTGCTTTAAAGCAGATATAAAATATCATAATAAAAATTACTAATCAATTGATTTTTAAAATTAAAAGTTAAAAAAAAACAATCTCAACAATCTTTCTTAATTTTCTATATATTGACTAAAAAATATCATCAATAAATATTATTTGCAAATATGATGTTCTAATATGTAAAAATGTACTTATAATTGAAAAGGATTGAATTCTAACAAAATTCAATCCTTTGTTTCAATAAAATTGAAAGATAATTATTTTTTACTTATCAATTTTACTTTATTCACTTTCTTCGGCGAACTGACTATTATAAAGCTTCTCATAAAAACCACCTTGTTCTAATAATTCTATGTGGGTACCTTTTTCAATAATCTCTCCCTGGTTCATTACCAAAATAAGATCAGCTTCACGAATAGTCGAGAGCCGATGAGCAATTACAAAGCTAGTACGTCCTCTCATGACCTGATCCATCGCTTTTTGGATTAATGCTTCTAAACGGGTATCTACAGAACTCGTTGCTTCATCTAAAATCAAAATTTTTGGATCTGAAATAACTGCCCGGGCAATAGTTAATAATTGTTTTTGCCCTAAAGATATATTGTCTCCTTCTGCATTAATTTCCATTTCATAACCATTTGGCATTGTTCGAATAAAGTGATTTACATTTGCCGTTTTAGCTGCATCAACGACTTCATAATCCGTAGCATCCAATTTCCCAAAACGAATATTATCTACAATAGTTCCTTTATATAGCCATGCATCTTGTAAAACCATACCAAAAACTGAACGAACATCACTTCTATTCATTTTTTTTGTGTCTATTCCATCTATCTTGATTGCTCCATAATTGACATCATAAAAACGCATCAATAAGTTAATCAAAGTGGTTTTTCCTGCACCTGTTGGGCCGACAATTGCCACTGTTTGTCCGGCTTTTACTTTAAAACTTAAATTCTTAATCAACGGTTTCTTTGGATCATAGCTAAAACTTACATGATCAAATTCAACATTACCATGAATAGGTTCTGGTAATGGAATATCTTGTTCATTTAATGGTTCTTCTTGTTGATCTAAAATTTCAAATACACGAGTTGTTGCAGCGGAAGCACTTTGTAATGCTGTAGCAAGTTGTGTAATATTTCCCATGGGTTGATTGACCTGCCAAATATACTGAATAAATGCTTGAAGCTGTCCAACAACAATAATACCTGTAATGGCAAAATAACTTCCTAGAACAGCCATTCCTATATACGTACTATAAGCTGTCAGTTGTACTAAAGGCATCATTATACCTGAGATGAAGGTTGCTTTGAATCCAAGTTGATTTAATTTATGATTTACCTTTTTAAATTTGTTTAAGGTTTCTTTTTCACGTCCATATAGTTTTAAAACGCTAAACCCAGTCATGTTTTCTTGAACAAAACCATTTAATTCTCCTAAGGTATTTTGCATGCCATAAAAATATTTTTGAGAAAACCTGATAAGAGTTTGCGAAATAACGATAGACAATGGGATCATCAGTATAGAAAATAGTGCCATTAAAGTATTAATATAAAACATCATAGCAACGGCCATAATTATACCTAATATTGCTGAAATGATATTAATAAAACTTTGTTGTAATGCGTTACTCACAGCATCAACATCATTGGTTACCCGAGATAAAATGTTTCCCTGCTGATTTTTATCAAAATAAGAAACGGGTAATCGATTAATTTTTTCCTCGATATCTTTTCGTAGGTCTCTCATAGCATTCTGAACAACATTTGTCATTAAGTAATTCGATAAAAATTGTGAAACACAATAACCAATACCAATAATCAGTAGCCAAAAAAGGCACCAAAAAATGTACGTAAATTCTAATGGTTTTCCCTGAGCAATATCTTTACTGATTCGAGTTGTTGGAAGTCCGGTAACATAGGGAATGGTAACATTGAATACAGTTGTTAAGATAGTTAGAAAGATCACTGAATAAAAAGTTAGTCTATATGGCTTAATATATTTTCCTAAACGTTCCATCGAAGAAATTGCTTTTTTCATGCTAATTCCTCCTTTGATAGTTGAGATGCCGCAATATCATAATAAATTGGACATGTTGCAAGTAATTCTTTGTGTGTACCAATACCAACAATATCCCCCTCGTTTAAAACAATAATTTTATCTGCTTGCATAATTGTTCCAACACGCTGCGCAACAATCATAACCGTAGACTGGTGCGTCACTTCTTTTAAACGGGCACGAAGTTTTGCGTCTGTCTGATAATCCAAAGCGGAAAAACTATCGTCAAATATATAAATTTCCGGTTGTCTAATGACTGCTCGAGCAATTGCCAGACGCTGCTTTTGTCCACCTGAAAAATTTGCTCCACCTTCGGATAGTTGTTCATTAAATCCTTCTGGTTTTTTAGAAATAAAGTCGGTCGCTTGTGCAATCTCTGCAGCTTTTTTCATTTCTTCCAAGGTAGCATCTGCTTTACCATAACGTAGATTATCAGCAATAGTTCCTGTAAACAATAAAGCCTTTTGTGGAATATAACCAATTTTACTTCTTAATGTACTTAGACGATAATCACGAACATCTATCCCATCAACCAAGATTTGTCCTTCAGATACATCATAAAAACGTGGGATTAATTGAATTAATGTTGATTTACCACTTCCAGTACTTCCTATAAAGGCAATCGTTTCACCTGGTGATGCAGTAAAACTAACATTACGAATAACAGGACTTTCAGCATGTCCCGGATAGGCAAACGTAACATTTTTAAACTCTAGATAGCCCTTTGTTTTTGTTTGTGTAACTCCATGATTATTTTCCATAATTTCAGGAGTCAGATCGAAAGCTTCCTGAATCCGCTTAGCCGAAACGGCAGCACGTAGATACATAGTAAAAACGCTAGCAAACATCATAAAGGAAAATAAAGCATGAAAGATATATTCAATGAATGCAATCAAATTTCCGACGAGTAAAGAACCAGAATTAATCTGTAAGGAGCCATGCCATATAATTAATACCATAACAATATTGAACAAAAAATAAAAACCTGGTTGTGCAGCTGCCATTAAACGAAATAGATTTTGTGAACTTTTGGTATATGCCTCATTTACTTTAGAAAATCGTTTTTCTTCAAATTTTTCATTTACAAATGCTCGAATTACTCGTAAACCTGAAAGATTTTCTCTTAAAATACCATTAACACCATCTAAATTGTTTTGTTGCTTTTTTGATAAGGGATTAGAAATTTTAGTAATAGCAATAATTGCAAGTAATAATAAAGGTAAAGCTCCTAATACATATAGACCTAATATTAGATTTGATTTTAGAACAATAAATAAACTTGTTATAAACATCATTGGCGTCAAAAATCCAATACGTAAAACAGTATTCATAAAAAGCATAATTTGATAAGAGTCATTAGTTGTTCTAGTAATTAAGGAAGATACGCCAATTGCTTCATATTCTCTATGTGAAAAAGTTTGAATTTTTTCAAATAAATCATCTCGAATATCACGTACTATATTTGTTGTAATTCTTGCACAAAAATATCCTAAGAAAATATCTAAGGCTACACCGATTATGGTAATAATGATCATTAATAGGCCCTGTTGTTTGATATAGTTAAAATCTTTTTCTGCGATTCCCTTATCAATCATTCGAGCTAAAATTGTTGGTAACCCCAATTCAATAAGTATAAAACCAAATACACAGATAAAATCTGCAAGTAATAATTTTTTATATTTGATTGTATACTGCCAGATTAATTTCACTCAATCATCTCCTTCATTTCTATCATTTCGTTCTTTCACTGTATCAAAAAGCAATCTTTAATACAATAAGGTCTTTAGAAAAAAGTTGTTTTATATTATCAACCAATATTTGTATCTTCTTTCTTTAGTATACCTGATAATATAAAAAGAAGCTCTTCATAAAATTTCAAAGTCAGGTTTCTCTTCCTATACTTCTTATTCATTCTGTGATAAAATGATCTTAATTATTATCTAACACAACGTTTAAAGCTACAACACAATTGAGGTACTTTTTACTAAAGCAAAGATGAAGTAACGGCTAGACTTCATTTCAATTAGTAACTTTTGTTTCTAATTGAACATTGTTTTTTAATGGGTGGTTTTCCACCTAATTTTGTTGTGTTCAAAATTTTGCAGGTAAATTAATTTATTAAAATATATAAAAGGAGATATCTATATGATATTTAAAGTTTATTATCAAGAAACAAAAGTTAGAAATCCAAAAACGCGAAGAAACAAAATCTCTTTATATGGAAGCAGAAAGCGAAGTAGCTGTTCGAAGTATTCTTGAAAAAAATACTTCATATAATATTGAATATGTTCAATTATTAGAAGAAAATCATCTAGCTTACGAAAAAGAGAACGCCGATTTTTCTTTAACGGAGTTTTAATATGAAGGTAAACATTAAAAATAACGAAACTGGCATTTTTGCTGTAGGCGGCTTAGGAGAAATTGGAAAAAATACGTATGGTGTGCAATTTCAAGATGAAATTATTTTAATTGATGCAGGAATAAAATTTCCTGAAGATGACCTCTTAGGTATTGATTATGTTATTCCAGATTATAGTTATATTGTACAAAACATTAATAAAGTCAAAGCTCTTGTGATTACTCATGGACATGAAGATCATATTGGTGGTGTCCCTTATCTTTTAAAACAGGTAAATATTCCAATTTATGCTGGGCCTTTAGCACTAGCTCTTATCACCAATAAACTTGACGAACATGGGTTACTACGTGATGCCGAACTACATGAAATTAATGAAGATTCAGTAATACGTTTCCGAAAAACAGCCGTTAGTTTTTTCCGAACCACTCATAGTATTCCTGATGCCTTAGGAATTGTTGTTAAAACGCCTTCTGGCAATATCATTCAAACGGGTGACTTTAAATTTGATTTTACTCCAGTTGGTGAACCTGCCAATTTGCATCGTATGGCAAAGTTAGGTGAAGAGGGAGTTCTCTGCCTATTATCTGACAGTACCAATGCGGAAATTCCAACCTTTACGAAATCTGAAAAGACGATTGGTTCTTCTATTTTAAAAATCGTTGAAAAAATTGAAGGAAGAATTATCTTTGCTAGTTTTGCTTCAAACATTTATCGTTTACAACAAGCAGCAGAAGCAGCAGTGAATACCGGACGTAAAATCGCTGTTTTTGGACGTAGTATGGAAAATGCTATTGTTAATGGTCAACGACTAGGCTATATAAATGTTCCTGATGGCACCTTTGTTGAAGCATCTGAATTAAACCAACTACCCGCAAATGAAATAATGATTTTATGTACAGGCTCTCAAGGAGAACCTATGGCAGCTTTAAGCCGGATTGCTAATGGTACACATCGACAAATCAGTGTACATCCTGGTGACACGGTAATATTTTCTAGCTTACCAATCCCTGGAAATACAACAAGCGTAAATCGGTTAATTAACTTATTGTCTGAAGCAGGCGCAGAAGTCATTCATGGAAAAATCAATAATATTCATACTTCTGGTCATGGCGGTCAGGAAGAGCAGAAATTAATGTTAAGTCTCATTAAGCCTAAATTCTTTATGCCAATTCATGGAGAGTATAGAATGTTGAAAATTCATGCATCGTTGGCACAAGATATTGGTGTACCTTCTGAAAATTGTTTTATTATGAAAAATGGTGATGTATTAGCTTTGACGGCAGATACTGCTCGTCTAGCTGGTCATTTCAATGCCAATGATGTTTATGTTGATGGCAGTGGTGTTGGTGATATTGGTAGTGTTGTTTTGCGTGATCGTCGGATTCTTTCAGAAGAAGGTCTAGTCATTGCTGTAACCACTGTTGATATTAAAAATAAAGAGATTTTAGCTGGTCCAGATATTTTATCTCGCGGTTTTGTTTATATGCGTGAATCTGGTGATATGATTCATGAAGGCCAGCGTTTATTATTCAATGCAATTCGGGAAGCTATGAGAGATAAACATTGTACTGAATCAAAAATTGGTGAAGCCATGACGACTACTCTGCAACCTTTTTTATTTGAACAAACAGAACGTCATCCAATGATTTTACCAATGGTTATGTCAGCCAAAAAATAATGGGATTCTAAACAGAAAAACAATATGAATAATCTACCTGTTAATTTTGTTTGTTATATTTTTTGATATAAATTCAATTAAGAACACAGAATAATTATTCTGTGTTCTTATACGTGGTTATTCAAAATTAATCAAACATTCTATTGGAAAATAATTAATTTTTATATACTATTACCAATTACAATAATCTTATAATGATCGATCCATTTAGATATGAATAGAGTGAATGATATATTATTGTATCATGTTACCCGTTTATGAATAATAAACATTTTTTCAAAAAAAACACCTAGCAAATTAACTAGATGTTTTTGAATGGTCTATTAGTCTTTTTGAACGTTTACTGCTTGTGGTCCACGTTCTGATTCTTCAACATCAAAAGTCACTGGTTGATCTTCTTCTAATGTTTTAAAACCATCTCCTTGGATTGCAGAAAAATGAACGAATACATCACTTCCATCTTCACGTGAAATGAAGCCAAATCCTTTTTCTGCATTAAACCATTTTACTGTTCCATGTTCCATTTTTGTTCCTCCTCGTGCTATGCACTAAATAATTGTAACTTGCTCATTGGATAGAGGATTTTTAATTAAAAGTTAAAAATTCTACGTAGTTCCAAACAAAATTACATATTTATTTTACACGTGGATTTTTAATTTTGCAAGAATTGTTGCTTTTCTCCAAAAAATTGTTCCTCTCTTAAGCTGATATATGTTTTTTCACCAATAATTAAGTGATCTAATAACTCAATACCCATCATTTTTCCACAATATTCAATTCTTTTTGTAAATTGAATATCTTGATTTGAAGGAACCGGATCGCCAGAAGGATGATTATGAGCAATTAAAATTCTCGCTGCAGAATATTTCATAGCTCCCTTGAAAACCTCTCTTGGATGAGCAATACTCTGATTCAATGAACCTTTAAAAATAGTTTCCTTTTTGATTACTTCGTTTTTTGTATTTAAATACATACAAATTAAATGTTCCTGTTGCATTCCTCTTAGTTCATGGATTAGCACCTGAGCAATTTGATGACTAGAAGAAATTTTACCATATTTTATCTGTGTGCTTTGATAAATACGACAACCAAATTCAATGGCTGCTCGAAGTTCAATAGCTTTTATTTTTCCAACACCCTTAATTTTCATCATTTCATTTAAACTGGCTTCTTTTAGTCGATGCATATGTTCAAAATAAGTTAGGATTTCCAAGGAAAGTTTCATTACATGTTTATCTTTTGAGCCTGTTCTTAATAAAATAGCTAATAACTCTTGATTGGATAAAGACTTTTCACCAACTGTTTCCATTCGTTCTCTTGGTAAACAATCTTTTGGAACTTCACGAACGAGTAATTTTTTCGAAAAATTCATTTCTTCACCTCTCTATCATTAAAATACGTAAAAACATTTTTTATGTATTTAATAAAGAGAAAGAATTTTAATTAATTTTAGATGATCAAATAAAAAGCAAACTATTTTTATAAATTTCTGTTATAAAAATTAAATAGGTAATGTTAAATGGTCATTAAACTAAGCTTCAATCTTATTATTTTTTGTTTTTAAATTTTCTGTTAAATAGGCAGGTACTTGTAACAAACTATCAAGAATTGCCACTGTCATCTTTTCTATTTCGGCGGTTGGTTTAATCAAGTCAGGTATCATAATGACTGGTATTCCAGCTTGATAGGCAGCAGAAATGCCATTAAAAGAATCTTCAAAGATCAAAATATTTTCCAATGGTTTTTTTAGAATACCAGCCGATTTTTGAAATATTTCTGGATTTGGCTTTGCCAATTGAACATCTTCGGCAGAAATAATTGCTGAAAAATAAGTATCAATACCTGCCTTTTGAATTAACAGTTTGATAATTGGACGCAAATTGCTAGAAGCAATAACCATTGGAATATTTTTTACTTTCAAATAATCTAACAACTCTAAAACACCTGGTTTTAAAGGGACATCTCCTCTTTCACATTGTTGATGAATCTGCTCATGGGTATAACGAATAAAATTTGTAACTATCTCTTGATCATAATTTTCATAAATTTCATAATAACTTGCTTGTATTTCTTTATCTGAAACACCGATATAATTTAAATAACGTTCTCTTGTATATGGTAGTTCTAATTGATCAGCTATTGATTGTGTTATCTCATAACACATCTTTTCCGTATCAAAAAGTAGACCATCCATATCAAAAATAATACCTTCTATATTATTCATTATTGCCTCCTATAGATAATAATAATTCTCTGACTTGTGAAACAAAATAAAGGGAACCAGTGACCAACAAAATATCTCCGGTTGCCATTTTTTCTAATATTTCGCCTAACCCGAATTGCCAAAGTGAAACTACTTCTGTTTTTTCATCTACATACTTTTCCATTGTTGATAATTCAAGTACTTTTGGATAATCAAAACTAGTAATAGATAAATGACTGTTGGGTATTTGTTTTAAATAAAAGATCATCTTCTCAATATCCTTTGTTGCCAATGCGGAAAATAAGATATGAACAGAATACCCGGTGAATTCTCTTTTAAAATTCTCTACAAGCTGTTTCATTGCATGTACGTTATGTGCCCCATCTATTATAATTAATGGTTCTTCACTCATTCGCTCCATACGTGCTGGCCATTTTGCATTTAGTAGACCTTGATAGACATCTTTTTCTTGAAAATTGAGTGATTGTTTTTGGCAATAGAGATAAAATAGTTGAATGGCAACGCCTGCGTTTTCTGTTTGGTGTTTTCCTAATAAAGGAATTTTCAACCGATCAAGTTTGCCCATTTCACCGTAAAAATCAAAAACTTCTTGCCAATCTTTTGTTGGCCCTACATAATTTATTTGGTATTCTTCTTGATAACGATAAATGGGACTATTTTTTTCCTGTGCCACTTGTTCAATAGATTGTAAGGCTGCCTGTTCAATATTTCCTGTTACCAATGGAATCGTTTGTTTTATAATTCCCGCTTTATGATAAGCAATTTCTTCTAGTGTATCTCCCAATATTTCTGTGTGATCCTTACCAATAGTAGTAATTGCTGTCAACATTGGATGAACGATATTTGTGCTATCTAAAAGGCCGCCCAATCCAACCTCAATAATTGCGATATCAACAGCTTCATCCAAAAAATAATCCATAGCTAATGCTGTCAAAATTTCGAATTCTGTTATGCCAGTTGTTTCTTTCTCTTGGTCTAAAGATGCAACTATTGGTTGGTACTTTTTTATATATTTTATTAAAATTTCATCTGAAATGGGTTGTCCATTCACCGAAATACGTTCATTAAAAGTTTCAATATAAGGTGAGGTAAATGTTCCAACTTTCAATCCTAATTCTTCTAACATGCAACGCAGATAGGTTACTGTTGATCCTTTTCCATTTGTTCCAGCGATGTGAATAGTCGATACTTTACATTGTGGGTTATCTAGCTTTTCAAGTAAGGCTTCTACCCTTTTCAATCCAGGTCTCGGGCCAAAGAGTAATCGTTTATGCAACCATTCAAGCGTCTGTTCTATCGTTAATTCCATCCTTTTCACCTCTTTTATCATATTATATCGAATTCCTTGCTTATTTTCATCCATAAATATGGGTTGCTCTCATTTGTCTAGCAATTGGACAATTATTAAATTTTTATTAAGGGTGTATAAATGATTAAAAATATGGTAAATTAGTTGTTTGAAAGAAATTTTATTAATTACATTAGTTGTTCAAAATATTTATTTTAGAAAAGTTTAGTATGATCGGTTAAACTAATATTAACTTGTTTTTATAATTTATAAAAAATGAAGATAATTCGTATGAGGTGAATGTTATTTTGTCCAATAAAAAATCGATTCTTTGGTGTATGAGTTTTTTAATTCCTTGTGGATTATTGACAACTCTTTGGATCATTTTACATCTGGCACCTTTTGGTAATAATAATTTATTAATTAGTGATTTAGGCACACAATATATGCCTTTTTTAAGTTTGCTTAAGCATTTATATCAGGGGAATTTTCTTTCCACTTATTCTTTTTTTAATGGACTTGGAGACTCAATCCTGGCTTTAAGTGCTTATTATCTCTCAAGTCCCTTTAACTTTATTACCATGTTGTTTTCTTATGATCAATTGCCATTGGCAGTTTTGCTCATTATTACTTTAAAAATTTCGTTGATGGGAACATCTATGATGTACTATTTAACGAAGACTTATCGTTCAATGACTTATTTTACCCTTCTATTTTCTACGTCCTATAGTTTTTGTGGATTTGTCACAATCTATAGTTTAAATTTTATGTGGTTAGATGCCTTGATTTTACTTCCATTGATTACTTTAGGAATTCAGATACTTTGGGATAGCAAACGATATTGGCTTTATAGCTTTAGCTTAACAGCTGCCATTATAACCAATTATTATATGGGATACATGCTTTGCATTTTTTCTGTTTGTTATAGTGTCTATTGGTATTTCAAACAAGTTCATGTTGAAAAGGGGACGCAACTGCTTAAAAAATTTTTATTAAATAGTCGCTTATTTATCGTTTCTTCTTTCTTATCAGGTATTTCTACTTGTTTTGTTTTACTACCTACATTGGAAGAAATGCTCCAAACAAAGAAAACTGAATTTAATCTGAGTTCGTTTGCTTTCATTCCTAAGTTTAATTTAGCTTTCTTCTCACAATTTGGCTTAGGTACACTTGATTATGCTATACGTTTAAACCATTTACCTTCTATCTTTTCTGGTTTACTGATGACATTGCTTTGTTTTGCTTATTTCTTTGTACCTAACGAGACAAAAAAGGAAAAATGGGCAGCATTTTTATTGATCTTAACCCTTTTTATTAGTTTTTGGTTACAAAATATGAATACTATCTGGCATATGTTTCAATTACCTGCCGGTTTTCCTTATCGTAATTCATTTATTTTTAGCTTTTTAGTTATTTCATTTGCTTATAAAGGGTTTCTAAAAATGCAAAAAGAAAAAAAGATATCCATCAAAGCTCCAATACTTATTACCTTGTTATTAATTGTTGGAATTTGGTCATTACTTTATGAAAATAGATTAGAATTTGTGTTGTCTTATCATTTTCTTTGGATAAGTATTTTGTTTATTTGGTGTTTTTATTTTTTAATAAATCTTTTATTCATGACACCAAAGAAGAATTATAAACACAGCATAGAAATTATTTTATTGTTTTTCTTTGTATTTTTAGAACTGGGTGGAAATTTTTGGATTGCCTTTAAAAATACTCCTTATGGCGATCAAGCACTTTTCTCTAAGACTTATAAAACACAGCAAAAATTGATTCAACAAACTTTTAAAGAAGATCCATCATTATTTCGGTTAAAACAAACACTAAATACCAAAAAAACCGGATTTCGTGAGATTAATAATGGGTATAATGATCCCTTACTTTATAACTATGCAGGAATATCTAGCTACTCTTCAACATTAAATGCTAATACGCAAAGTTCACTCACCGATTTAGGACTTTATTCCAAAAATGGTCGTCGAATAACTTATGTGGACAATTCGAAAGTTGTAAATCTATTATTTAATGTTAAAAACCAATTTTCTTTTAAAAAAGAACAACGAAGAATTAAACCCATGCTTCAAGATAATATATATATCTATAAAAATCCTGAAGCAATTGGTATGGGCTTTTTGGTAGATCCTAATTTTAAAAAATTAAATCTGATCAGTAAACAACCTTTATTAAATCAAGAGCATGTACTTCAATCAATTAAAGAAATTGATGAACCTTATTTTCCATCTGCAAAGATCGTGAAAGTAAATAAACAAACTAAGAATCATATAAAACTATCTATCCGAACCACTACTACTGGTGATTTACATCTGTATATCCCAAACTTTTCATGGGATAATATGAAAAAAATAAAAGTAAATGGTAAGAAAATTACTCATCCAATTGCCATTCATACAAACCAATTGGAAAATTTAGGATATTATAAAGAAAATACACCTATTCAACTTGAATTTATAACAAATCAACCTATTGATTTAGATACATTAGAATTAAAAACATTGGATCAACAAGCTTTTGATACCTTAGTGTCTTCTTTAAAAGAGCAATCTTTAAAGTTAATCAGACAACGGGGGAGTAATTATGAAGGTACACTTCAGGTAAAAGGTAAGAAAAAACAATTATTATATGTCTCAATTCCTTATAATCAAAATTGGCAAGTCTTTATTGATGGCAAACCCGTTAAAGCACAGAAAATACTAAATAATTTTATTGGAATAAATGTGAAAGGTGGAAAACATACAATTACATTTGGTTATCAACCAAAAAGCTTTTATTATGGCGTTACCGTTATTATAACTGTATTTGTTGGCATTCTTTATTATCAATTAGCCAAACGACGAAAAAACAACCAACAAAGGAGATAATACAAATGAATAAAAAAACTAACCTTTTACAAAAAATAATTCATTTTCTACCTATAGTTGGTATTGCTTTTTTTGCTATATTAGTTATTTATGGTTATTATTTAGGAATTTTTCGTTCTGTTCATTCGTTACAGGATTTTATTAAACAGTTTAATGATTATGCAATCTTGTTCTTCATTATTTTACAAATCATTCAAGTCATCATTCCAATTATACCGGGTGGAATTTCATCTGTTGCTGGTATGCTAATGTTTGGCAATGTTCAAGGCCTAATTTATAGTTATATTGGTTTGATTATTGGTGAAATTTTAGGTTTTTTACTTGTTCGGCATTATGGAAGGAACTTCGTTAAAATCGTTCTATCTCCAAGTAGATATAATAAATTTGAAAGGTTATTAGAACAACAAGGTCGCAATATCAAAAGATTACTCATTGTAACAATGCTAATTCCCTTTGCACCAGATGATCTGGTTTGTTTAATTGCTGGTTTAACAAATATTTCTTTAAAAGAATATACTAAAATTATTTTATTATTAAAAATTTGGTCTGTAACTACTTACAGTTATATCATTTTTTATTTTTTAACTGCTCTATAATTAATTAAAATAATCTATCAACAAAGTATCCACCAACCATTTATATTTTTGCTTAATGGCTGGTGGATACTTTATTTTTTCTTATATAAAATTTGTCTAGAGAGCTTAAAATTATTTCCACTAAATTTACTAAAAATCACCTTATTTACTGAATAGTTTTTAATTGCTGAATCCTTTCAGTAACACTTCTTTCTTTTTCTAGATAATCCTTTTCTTTAGCTCTTTCTGTATCAATTACTGCCTTTGGTGCATTTTCAACAAATTTTTCGTTTGCTAATTTTCCTTGGACACGTTGCACTTCTTTTGTCCATTTTGCTAGTTCTTTTTCTAAACGTGTAATTTCTTCTGAAACATTAATCAAATTAGCTAAAGGTAAGTAGATTTCACAACCAGTAACTACAGTAGACATTGCAAGTTCTGGCGGAATGATATCACTACTAATGACTAGCTCTTCTGGATTACAGAAACGTTCAAGATAGGTTTTATTTTCAACTAGGAACCTATTAACTGTTGTTTCTGTTGTTTTAATTAATAAGGTAATTGGTTTAGATAGAGGTGTATTCACTTCTGATCGAATATTTCTTACTGAACGGATCACTTCTTTTAAAATTTCCATTCCCTCTTTGGCCGTTTTGTTCATTAATTCTTTCTTAATAACCGGATATGAAGCAAGAACTAATGATTCGCCTTGATGAGGAATCGTTAACCAAATTTCTTCAGTCACAAATGGCATGATTGGATGTAATAGTCGTAAAATTTGATCCAATGTATAGATTAAAATATTCTTTGTTGTTTTCTTTGTTTCTTCTTCATTCCCATAGAGAACTTCTTTACTCATTTCAATGTACCAATCACAATAATCATCCCAAATAAAATTATATAATTGACGGTCAACTTCACCAAATTCAAATTGATCAGACAAAGTGGTTACTCGTTCAATCGTTTCATTTAAACGTGTCAAAATCCATTGATCTGCCATTGTTTTTTGACCACTAAGATCAATATCTGTAAAACTCGTCTCTTCTTCTATATTCATAATAACAAAACGACTAGCATTCCATATTTTATTAATAAAATTCCAAGCAGCATCCATTTTTTCATAACTAAAACGTGTATCTTGACCAGGTGAAGATCCAGTACATAAAAACCAACGTAAAGCATCTGCACCATAACTCTCGATTACCTCCATTGGATCAATGCCATTTCCTAGAGATTTACTCATTTTTCTGCCTTTTTCATCTCGAATCAATCCATGAATCAGAGCATTTTCAAATGGACGTTTACCTGTAAATTCCAAACTTTGAAAAATCATTCTACTTACCCAAAATGGTAGGATATCATAACCAGTAACCAATGTATTTGTAGGAAAATATCGTTGATAATCTTCGCTATTTGTATCCGGCCATCCTAATGTCGAGAATGGCCATAAAGCAGAGCTAAACCAAGTATCCAATACATCTTCATCTTGTATCCAATTTTCATTATCTTTCGGTGCTTCCATGCCTACATACATTTCACCGGTTTCTTTATGATACCATGCAGGAATCTGATGTCCCCACCATAATTGACGAGAAATAACCCAATCATGAATATTTTCCATCCATCGTAAAAAAGTTTGATTAAATCGTGGTGGATAAAAGGCTACGGCATCTCCTGTCGCTTGATTTTCAATTGCCTGTTTTGCCAAGGGAGCCATTTTGACAAACCATTGTGTAGACAGACGTGGTTCAACAATCACATCTGTACGTTCTGAATGTCCTACACTATGTGTCATTGTCTCAATTTCAATTAAGTATCCTTGCTCTTTTAAATCAGCAACAATTGCTTTCCTTGCTTTAAAACGATCCATTCCTTGATAATCGCCAGCTAGTTCATTCATAGTACCATCTGCATTCATAACATTAATACGAGGTAATCCATGGCGATTACCCACTTCAAAATCATTTGGATCATGTGCAGGTGTAATTTTAACTATACCTGTTCCGAATTCCCTATCCACATACTCATCAGCAATAATAGGTATCTCTTTATTTAATAAAGGAAGAATTACCTTTTTACCAATCAAGGTTTGATATCTTTTATCCTCAGGATGAACAGCAATAGCTACGTCTCCCAGCATTGTTTCTGGACGGGTTGTAGCAATCTCAACCGCATCATTGCCCTCGCCATCTACCAGTGGATAGCGAATGTGATAGAAGGCTCCTTCAACATCTTTATGAATAACTTCAATGTCCGATAAAGCAGTACATGCTTTTGGATCCCAATTAATAATGTACTCGCCTCGATAAATTAATCCTTTTTCATATAAATCAACAAATACCTTACGAACAGCTTGAGAAAGACCTTCATCCAAGGTAAATCTTTCGCGCCTATAATCAAGCGAAAGACCTAATTTTGCCCACTGTTCATGAATTTGTTCTGCGTATTCGTCTTTCCACTGCCAAACTTTTTCAATAAAGTTTTTCCTTCCTAAATCATAACGTGAAATTCCCTGTGTTGCTAATTTTTCTTCCACCTTTGCCTGAGTTGCAATGCCTGCGTGGTCCATGCCAGGTAACCATAAAGTGTCATAACCTTGCATTCTTTTTTGACGAATAATTACATCTTGCAAGGTAGTATCCCAAGCATGTCCCAAATGCAATTTTCCCGTTACGTTAGGAGGAGGAATAACAATTGAATAAGGTTTAGCTTTTTTATCACCATTTGGTTTAAAAACATCTTGTTCCAACCATTTTTTATAACGTCCTTTTTCTATGCTATTCGGTTGGTATTTTGTTGGTAGGTTTGGCTTTTCTGTCATATGGTTTCCTCTTTCTACATAAAATGTGTTCATTATTTTTATATTTAAAATAGATAAAATGCTTTTTATATAAAAAACATCCTAAAATATTTTCATATTTTAGGACGTTTTTTACGCGGTACCACCTAAATTGTATTTAGCTAAAAACTAAATACCACTTTATTAGTGAAGTAACGATCACTATCCGAATAATTTTACTTAATTAGAATTATTAACTCCCAAGCTACCTTCTTATCAGCTATGCAAAGACTTCCCACCAATTAATCTTCTCTCTTAGGCGATACTGATAATACTATTCTTGTTCATCGTTTTAAAATATTCTACAATGAAAAATAATGAAAGTCAATTATACTAGATAATCCAATATTTCAGTAATCAATCATCCAAAGTAAAGTAATTATCAAAATATATAAGCGTTTGCAATTCTGTTGTTAAATCAATATATTGAACAGTCACCTGATTTGGAACGATCACTCGATCAGGTGCAAAGTTTAAGATAGCCGTAATTCCCGTCTCTACAATATGATCAATGGCATTTTGCGCAAATTGACTAGGCACAGTAGAAATAGCCACTGTTATTTCTTTTTCTTTTACAGTAGCATAAAGTTCCTCCATTGGCTGAATCAAAATATGATCAATTTGCATACCAATGGATTCAATATTATTATCAAATGCACAAACAATTGTTAAATTATCATTGCGACGAAAATTATTTTGTATCAATGCTTTTCCAAGATTCCCACAGCCAATTAAAGCAATGCGTTTTTCCTGTTTTGTGTTCAAAATGTTATTAAAAACTTCTATAAGATCAGGTACATCATAGCCATACCCACTACGTCCTAATTCACCTAGATATGAAAAATCTCTTCGAATAGAAGCAGATGGGATTTGTGTTATCTGACTAAATTCTTTAGATTTTATCCGTTTAATACCAGTACCATCGAGCATTTTTAAATAACGAAGGTATATTGGAAAGCGTTTAGCTGTTGCTTTTGGCACTTTCTTTTTTGCAACTTGTTGCTTCATTTTATTTCTCCTTGTTATTAATTTCACACATATTTAGTTTAACATGCTTATAATTTAGGAGCAATGTATTTATTAATAATAATTTGTGACATTGTAACTAGAAAAAATCAAAAATCTAAGTTTTAGAAGAATTTCGCTTTACTCCATATTCATAAAAACACTAATTCAAGCTTTCTATACTTAAATAAAAATAAAAGATAGAAATATTAGATCTAAATTATTTCTATCTTTTATTTTTATCTGACAGTATTTTATAAATTATAATTTATAATTAATTTTTTAAATATGTAATAAAATTTTAATAGTTACTTATCTCGTTTAATAATTTGATAAATAATTAATTATAAAAAATCTACGAATTCATCATTTTCTTTGTTGCTTATTTCTTCTGGTATCTCGTTGATTCTAATTCCTGCAATTGCACGTGCCATTAATCCATCAATATCTAAACGCGCTTCATATTCACGAGCTTTTTCAATTTTTGGACGTGTTTTAGGTTGGGGTGGAGCAAAAATAGTGCAACAGTCTTCAAATGGTTGAATAGCCAACTCAAATGTATCTATTTCTTCTGCTATTTCAATAATTTCATTTTTATCCATTGAGACAACCGGACGGATGATCGGTGTAGTGGTTACATCATTGATGGCTACCATGCTATGTAATGTTTGTGAAGCAACTTGACCTAAAGATTCACCATTTATAATAACTAATCCATTTCGCAATGTGCAAATCATTTCTGTTAAACGTAACATCAATCGCCTAGTGATCGTCATAAGATATCCTTGTGGAACTATTCGTTTGATTTCCTCCTGAATTTCAGTAAAAGGTACTTCAATAAACTGAATACTACCTCCATAAGGAGCCAACTTACCAGCAAGATTTTTAGCTTTCTCTAATGCTTCTTCACTTGTATAAGGTGGACTGGAAAAATGAACGGCCTCAATTTCTACACCACGTTTCATAGATAGGTAACCAGCAACTGGAGAATCGATACCACCAGATAACATTAACATTCCCCGTCCGCTAGTTCCAACAGGTAATCCACCAGCCCCTTTAATTGTTTCATAAGAAATATAAGCACTATCTTGACGTATTTCCACTCGAATATTAATATCCGGATTTTTCATTTGTACCTGTATATTCGGTATAGTTTCTATTACTACATCCCCCAATAGTTGATTTAATTCATTTGAATCAACTGCAAATTGGTGATCTGCTCGTCTAGAGGAAATTTTAAACGTTTTTCCAGAAGTATAAATTTCTTTGATAATTTGTTTTACCGTTTCTTTTAGAATTTCTAACTCTTTTTCTACCCGAATACTTGGAGAAAAATTTTGGATACCAAATACTTTGGTTAATTTAGGTAAAATTTGTTGACTATCTTCACCATTTAACAATAGATGCATTCTATCTCTATCCGCATGAATTCTTACTGCTGGAAAATCACTTAATGTCCGTTTTACATTTTGTGCTAATTGCATGATAAATGTTTTTCTGTTTTTTCCCTTAGTAGATAATTCTCCATAACGAACCATAATTTCAGTATATTCCATTAATAAATAATCATCCTTTCAATTCAATATTTTTACATATCTTCTTTCTATAGTTCTTATGTATATCCTATTCATCTAAAAATTTATTTAATACTTTAATTGTTTTTTATAGCTAATTCTATCTAAATCATTTTTAAATGATTATACTACCTAACTATTGATCTTAGAAAATTTTTTATATAGTTGATGAAAAATAATCATAAATTGTTCAATTTCTGCCATTGTGTTATCTTCATCTAAACTAACCCGAATAGCAGAGGTTGCTAAATCATTTGGAAATTTCATTGCAGACAAAGTACTGCTAATTATCTTCTTTTTACTTGAACAAGCACTAGTAGTAGAAACATAAATTTGTTTTTCTTCTAATGCATGAACAAAGGCCTCACCGCGTACACCCTTTAAAGCAAAACATAAAATATTTGGAATAAACAAGTTTCCCTTTTTGGAAAAAATAGTCACTTTATTGTATTCTTCAAGTGCATCTACAAAATAATTTTTCAATGTTGTCATATGATTCGGTTGTCTCTCAATTTTAGCCATATAAAGACGTAACGCTTTAGCCATAGCCACAATAGCTGGTAGATTCTCTGTTCCACTACGTTGATTTTTTTCCTGACCGCCACCATTTAATAATGGTGCTAACTTTCGACCATTTTTCCAATAAATGAAGCCAATTCCTCTAGGTCCGTGGAATTTATGAGCAGAAATTGTTGCAAAATCTACCCTAGGTGTTAGCCATAGTTCCTTAGGTAGTTTACCAATTGCTTGCACGGCATCTACATGAAAATGCACGGTTGGAAAATCGTTTAATAATTCACTAATTTCTTGAATTGGTTGTATACTTCCTACTTCATTGTTAACAGCCATAATAGAAACTAAGATGGTATCTTTTCTAATCAATTCGGCTAACTGTTCTACAATTACCCGACCATTTTTATCTACTGGTGCATAGGAGATTTCAAAACCTAATTGTTTTAACTGATGTGCAGTTTCAGCAATGGCTGGATGTTCAATCGCTGAGATGATAATATGTTTGCCAAATACCTGTTTTTCAATTGCTGTTCCCTTAAGTACCCAGTTATTTCCTTCTGTTCCTCCACTAGTGAAGTATATTTCTTGTGATTGTACAGATAATAATTCACTAATTTGCTTTCTAGACTGTTCTAATAGGCGATTTGCCTGACTACCTAAGCTATGTAAACTAGATGGATTCCCCATAATTTGTTTGCTCGTTTTTATGTAAGTATCTAAAACTTCTGGATAAATCGAAGTTGTCGCACTATTATCAAAGTATATCATTATTTTTTACCCTTCTTTAATAAAAATTCTTTCCCATTATATACTTTCTAAATGCCAAGTTCAACAAGGTTAGTATTAACCCAATTCATCGAAAGATAGAATAAAGAATTGTTTCTACCCATTAATTCTAGTAAATACATTAAAATAAAGAAAATTTATTTCCCATTTTACCTCATCTTGAAAAGTACAAAATAAAGCAAGAAAAGAAATCTGAAATAGAACCTACTAAAATTAATTCAATTCTCTCACATACCTATTCTATATAACTATTAAGCATTTAGAATCAATACCATTTTAACTTCTTTATTTTTTATTTAAGTCATTGTTTTCAATGTGTAATAATTAAATATTATTTTAATTCAAACGATTTGAATAATCATAAAGCCTTGTCTTAATTTACTTTTATTTCTTTATTTCTAGGTGAGTGATTAGTTAAAATAAAATTAACTTATTAAAATTTGTACTTAACAAATAAATCGAAAGAAATGAAGAGGTCATTTCTTTCGATTTATTGTGGCTATTTTCATTCAAGAATAAAAGTAATTAACTTCAAATTACTTACCTTAGAAACTAGCTAAAATTATAAGAAACTAAAAAGTAAAACGAAACTATTCAATCAAGAAATAGTTTCGTTTAGCTATCTTTTAAACAGCAATTACTTCTGTATTGTCTAAATTCTTAAAATATAAACTTTCTATTCTTCTGAATGTACCTGGTTCAACATGCTCTAATGCTGTTCCAATTTCATCCAATGCATCTTGATAACGATATTCTTCAGAAAATAGTTGTAAACTTCTTTCCATTGCTCGTTGAATATTTTCATGCATATGTCGATAACGGTTCGCATATTGCATCATTTGTTCTGTCAATGCTGCAGCATTAATTAAATCTTGTGTTTTCTTTTCTAATAATTCTAAATCTTCCTCACACAGTTTACATTGCTTGTTAATTTCATCCATGTTAAGACGTATCTTATTCAAAGACTTACTCAATCCTTCAATATGATCTGTGACAACATAAAAGAATTCCAAATAGTCTGCTGATAATCCAGGCAATCGTTGTTTTTCAACATACCGTTTTAATGTGCGTAGTTTGAAATCATATTCATCTACTTTTCTTTGTGCTTCTTTCTCACCTTTGTGAAGATCTTTTAATGAATCGTCTATTTCTAATTGTTGATTTTCAATATCTTCCAATATTTTATAGCAATTTTTCAAGAAACTTTGAACTTCAGAATAGGGAATTGTATGTTCTTTTAATCTTGGCTCAATTGTTTCATACCGACGATTCAATTCTTCAATTTCAGTTTGAAATCCTCTTGAGCGTCCTACTTCATTGTGATTTAGTGTGTAGCTTTGTGAAGTATGATCTAACTCAACCGTTAATTGACGATTATTGTTCCATACATGAGCAATATAATTCCCAATCGTTTTTACATTTGTTAGTACGTATTTTTTTGCATTGATTTCTTTTTCCATGATTTCATACAATGCATCAATTTCGTTGGCTGTATCTCGATTGGCAACTTCTACTGCATCAACCTCGGTTTTTTCCAAATCACCTAAAGAATTTTCAACACGTTTTTGAACATGTTTAATTTTACTTTCCATATTTTGATTAGGAAAAACATAATGATCCGCCAACAGTTTTTTATATCCCTCACCAATTTCCTTTAATTGATCTTTAAAAGTATGGTCAAGTTCTTCATGTAAGGGAGGGATCCGTTTCATTAAACTGTCTAACTCATACGTATGCTGCTCTGCTTTTTCTAATATTTCACGAGCTTCTACTGGATCGCCAGAAGTGTTTAAAGTCACAAATTGGGTAAATTCGATTTCAACATTTTTCAATTGTTTTTGCAGTTCAGAATAAGCATTTCCAAAGTTTTCTTTCTCATTTTGTAATAGCTTATTTAGCTCTTCGTAAATATCTAATGCCTTTTGGACTTCAAGCGAATTACGTTCTTCACTATCACGTAGCTCTTTTAATCCATTACGAATGATTTCAACTTCACTTTCCATATTATGCATGGTTTGATTGGCTTCTGTTACTGCATTACTAGCTTTCATAAAACGGAAGGTCTCATTAAGATTTTCAACTTCATAAATCTGGCTTTCTAATTCTGCAAAGGAACGAGTAGAAAGATCAGCCCAACGCTGATTCCATTCACGAAATGTATTTTGACTTTGTCCAACTAAGTGCATTTTTTTTATTTCGTCAATTTCATCAAATATAGGTAAATCAAATAATGCTTCTTTTCTCTGCTCCAATTCATTGAGTTTGCTTTGGTTCTTCTTACGCATGAAATAGCCAACTAAGTATAAAGCTGCAGCAATAATAATAATAGCAATAACTACAATGACAATTAGTTTGTTCTTCATTCTAGCTCCTCCGTTGTTGATTTTCTTTCTTCTTGCTAATGTGTATGTTAAAACAAGTAATTATCTATCTCTTGTAACTTTACTTGTTTTATCTACAACCTACCTGTTTAGAAAGTTCAAAAATACCCATAAAAAATTATATCACAAACAGATGAATCATTCACTATTTAATTTGAAATTCTTAGGAATTTATTCTATCTCTAGATAGAATAATCATTGTTTATTCCTTAATTATTAAAAAACGTTGGTTTTATTCAATAACCATTTTTATTATTCATTGTCAATAATTCGTTGAAACCAAATAAATATACTAAATCATCAAGATTGATTTTTGATGATTTAGTATGAAACAAACTATTTTAATAGGATTAATTTAAAAATTTAACTGTCTTTAATTGATTTATTATCATTCAGCAAAATACGCATGACTATCAAACTTCTTTCCTAATTTTTATAATGATTTTGTTCTGTTATCTGATAATAGTGCTATTTATCTCAACCTTTGCCATTTTGAAAGGCTGGATATAAACTCATTCCACCATCGACGAACAAGGTAATTCCAGTTACATACTTTGCTTCATCAGAGATTAACCAGGAAGAAGCTGCTGCAATATCTTCTGGATCACCTATTTTTTTTAAGGGAATCATATCAAGTAACGTCTCTCTTTCGTTTGAATTATCCAACTTATTTTTATTCATAGCTGTTTTAATTGCACCAGGAGCAATGCCGTTAATACGAATTCCTCGATTTGCATATTCCATGGCTGTTGTTTGTGTAAAAAGTTTAATTCCTCCCTTACTTGCTGTGTAACTTGCAAAAGTTGGCCATGGAATTTTTTCATGAACGGAAGATATGTTTAAAATATTTCCCTGAATTTTATTTTTTAAAAAGAAATTTAATGCCATCTTTGTGCCTAAAAATGTACCATTTAAATTCAATTTAATTACTTTTTCCCACTCTTCTAAGCTAACTTGATGTGTTGCCTGTTGTTTTTCCATGCCTGCATTATTTATCCAAACATCCATTCTATGAAAAGACTCTTGTGCCGTATCTAATAATAACTGAACGCCTGCTTCTGTGCTAACATCTGCCTTTACTCCAACAGCTTTACCTCCATGAGCAATAATTTCTTTGACAGTTTCTTCTGTGTCTATCTCATCTGAATGGTAATTAAGAACGACAGCCATTTTTTCTTGTACCAAACGTTTAGCAATAGATTGACCAATTCCTTTCGAACTACCAGTAATAACTGCTACTTTTCCTTCCAAATCTTTATACATAGTAAGATAATTCCTTTCTATTTTTCATAATGGACCGTTCAATCATTTGTTTTTATTCTATCAAGCTTTTCTATCATTTAAAATATTAAAGTCTTGATTAGAAAAATGGTTAAAATTATTAATCAATTAAATAGAAATTTTTAAAATTCTTTTGTTTAAACGAAAATTTTCACATGACGAGAAGGACAGATAACATACCTAAAAATAAATCTAACTGTTAATTGTTAAAATAGTTTATTTGTCATCTAAAAATTTAGATCAAAGATTTAGTATGATCTTTATGTTTAAGTTTTTTTCTTTTATTGTTATATTAGTTATATTAGTTACAAAAGTTAATTTAATTTCATATTGTTGCTTTTATACACAACTATTTTAATATAGTTACTTGTAAAAGAAATTTTAATCCGCTTTATTGTGAATTAATAAACAATGAGGAATATTTAATGAATCTTCTAGATATTTTAAGGAAAACATTTACTAATATGGATATTATTAGTGCCATTACATCTACTGTTTCTATTATTTTAATCGGTTTTTATTGTCGTAAAAAAGGAATATTTTCTGATCAGGTCGGTAAAGTTCTTTCAAAAGTCGTTTTAACTGTTGCTTTACCTGCATTAGCTTTTAAAGCATTCATGCAAGATATTAATCCCGAGCTACTAAAACAAGGCGTGAATGTATTAATTTGGGGATTGCTTATTTATGTCATTCTAATTTTTGCTACCATCCCTTTATTTATTCGTTATAAGGGAGATAAGCAAGATACATTGCGGGTATTGACAATTTTTGGGTCTACTACCTTCTTTGGTACACCAATTGTTAGTACTATTTATGGTCCTGTAGGTGTTATGTATAGTTCCATCTTTAATATTGGCTATCGAATCTTTCTATATTCCTATGGTTATATTAAGATGAGTGGCTTAAAAATGGAATTGAAAAATCTTAAATCTATGTTTTTAAATCCCATTATTATCGCTACTTTCCTTGGTTTACTCATTTGGATATTTCAAGGATATCTGCCTCAAGTCAGTGCAGTTAATCTTGAAGGAAAAGTACAACAAGTGGCCTTTTTGCGTGTTGATTTAACTGCGCCCTGGTTGTTTAAACCATTGAGCTACCTAGCAGATCTCGCTTCACCTCTCGCTTGGTTATCTATTGGTGCTACCTTTGTAGAAGTTAGTATTAAAAAAGCTGCTACAGACAAGACTTCTTGGTATTATAGTTTTGCAAAAGTAATTCTTGTTCCTGCAATTAATGTTGTTCTACTAACCATTTTAACAGCCACACATATTTTGCCTGTTAGTTTTGACGCACTTGCAACAATTGTGATCATGATGGCAACGCCAGCTGCAACGGTAGCTGCTGCCTATGCAATCAGCTTTGATAAAGAAGCGGTACTCGCCTCAAATGCTTCTCTACTCTCTACGTTGAGTGCTGTTATTATGACACCAATCTGGATTATTATTTTAGAAGTTATTAAGAATACTGGTATATTTTCATAAATAAAAATAAACTGTATAGAAAATTAATATAAATTATAAAAAGAGAGAATATAAAAAAACGTTTAAAATTGCTTGTTACGGTGTACGACCAAATGAAGTTCCCTATTTTAACCAATTCAATAAATATGATTATCAGTTAACCTTCATTGAAGAATTGTTAACTCATGAAAACATTACAACTGCTAAGAATCATGATGCTGTTTTATTAAGAGGAAATTGTGTAGCCGATAAAGAAAACCTAGAAAAACTTAATGATTATGGTATTCGCTATGTTTTCACTAGAACAGTTGGTGTAAATCATATTGACTTAGCCGTTGCTGAAAATTACCATATGCATGTCGCCCGGGTTCCTTCTTATTCACCTAATGCTATTGCTGAACTTTCTTTAACTCTAGCAATGATGCTTTTACGTCATACAGCTTATGCGACAAATCGTACAGCACATAAAAATTTTATTGTTGATGAAACAATGTTCAGTAAAGAAGTTCGTAATTGTACAGTTGGAATTATTGGAACAGGTAGAATTGGTTTAACGGAAGCAAAACTTTTTAGTGGATTAGGTGCTCACGTTATTGGTTATGACGTTTATCAATCGGATGCAGCTAAAGAAGTCCTTACCTTTAAAACACAAGATAAATTATTAGCTGAAAGTGATATTGTTAGTATTCATGTCCCTCACATCCCAGGTAAGAATGATCAAATGATTAACCAAACATTTTTAGGTAAAATGAAATCTGATGCAATTCTCGTTAATACAGCACGGGGAGAATTACAAGATAATGAAGCAATTTTAACTGCTTTAGAAAATAATCAGTTAGCTGGATTTGGTACAGATGTTTTTGCAAATGAAAAAGATTTATTCTTTAAGGCATTTAAAATTGATCAGCCTCTTCCAGATCCCATTATCCAAAAATTAATCGATTTATACCCACGTGTGTTAGTAACTCCACATATTGGTTCAAATACAGATGAAGCATTGAAAAATATGATTACTACCAGTTTCGATAATTTTAATGATATTTTAACAGCTGGTATTAGTAAAAATGAAGTGAAACCTGCTTAATAAAAGTTAATTATCAGAGATTTTTAATAAAGACCGTTTCAATTAAGAAAAATTTCTAATTGAAATGGTCTTTATCTTTATTATGATTGATAGTTCACAAGATATTTGAAAAAAACAAAAGATCTTTAAGTAAATTTTTTATTAAAGTTATCTTTTCTAACCAAATTTTTTAATAGAAATTAATCAGTGAAATAATTAGAAAACATTTGTTGATTTTCCTTTTTCACCTTATACTTCATTAAGGGCCTTCCCATTTCTAAATAACAAATTACTTCTTCTAAAAATTGGCAATCCACCAAAAATTGCAGGTATTTTTTTGTCGATATTCTTGAGAGTTGAATAGCAATTGATAGTTCTTTGGTTGAAAATAGCGTTTCATTAATTGATAGTTCTTTGGTTGAAAATAGCGTTTCATTAAATGTTTCAATGCCTTGATAAACTCTTTTTAATGTTAATTTTGTTAGTCCTTTTGGTAAAATAATTCTATTTTTTTCAGTCTGGGTGGTTTCATTATTAAATGAATCAGAGGCATTTAAATAACGATCAAGTGTTGATTGATCTGTTTTATTTCCTTGTGTAGCATCTATCAATTTCAAATATTTCTCAACTGCAAACTGAAAACGTTCAAAGGTAAAAGGTTTAATCAAATAATCGATAGCACCATACCGAATAGCTGCCTTTACCGTTCCAACATCGTCAGCCGCTGTAATTAGAATCACTGCAATATTTTCTTTTTTGCTCATTCTTATCCATGAAAGTAACTCAATCCCTGTATCTCCCGGTAAAAAAATATCTAATAATAATAAATCTATTTCATTTAATTCAATAATTTTTCTTGCTTCACTGGCTGTTCGAACATTTTCAATTATTTTCATATTCGAGAATTTTTCAATAAAAGTTTGATTCAACATAGCTACCATGGGATCATCTTCAACGATTAGTACTTGAGTCAATTATTTTTTCCCTCCTTTGGCAATTCTAAATATACAGTTGTGCCACCTTCTTCCCTAGCTGAAAATTCAATCATTCCATTGTGCTGATTAATAATTTTTTTGACAATAGCTAATCCAAATCCACGATTTTTTCCTTTGGTTGAAACGCCAACTTGAAAAAGTTTGTGTTTAGTTTCATCTGTTATTCCTATACCATTATCACAAACAGTTAAAATAAATATCTGGCTTTCTTCCTCAAAAGTTAGATGAATCCAAACTGTTCTACTGGATTTATTACACAAGGTTGCTTCCTTTGCATTGTCTAATAGATTACCTAAAACTTGCAGTAATGCATGAATCGAATCATCAACTTCAATTTCAGGGATATAGGAATCAGAAGCAATGACCATTTCAACGTCTTGTTCTTTTGCTTCATTAATTTTCCCTAATAAAAATCCAGCAATTGCCGGCACTTTTATTTGTTTAGTAATAATGCCAACATCGGCTCTATAATGTTGATTTAATTGTTTAATAAAGCTTGATACTTCATCAAATTTTTTTAAATCAATTAACCCGGATACAACATGCAGTTTGTTTAAAAATTCATGAGTCTGTGCTCGTAAAGAATTAATATATTGTTCTGTGCCGCCTAATTCATCTAACAATTTTATTACTTCAGATTGGTCATTCAATGTTGCTACAACGCCAAAAAACTGATTCTTATTAAAGATTGGTGAAGCGCTAGCTATAACTTCAACCCCATTTAGATACATTGCTTGATTACGTATAATTTGTTTTTCCTCAAATGCTTTTTTAAATAATACATCATAAAGATTTTCATCCACCTGACTGCCAATCAAAGAAGTGGTTTCCAGATTTGATGAGGTTAACAATTTTTTTGCCTCTTTATTCATTAAAATGACTTCTCGATTTTGTGAAATAGCTAAAATTCCTTCATTAACTTCGTTTTCAATGATTTCTTTCTCAATTAATTGCGTTGCTATTTCTTCTGGTTCTAAGCCCAGTAAAATACCTTTTATTTTTCTCGCCAGAAAAATAGCACCAATAATACCAACAATTAATCCGACGCATAAAGCAAATAAAATTTTTTTCTGTGCATTAATGATTTGCATTTCAATTCTTTGTGTCGTTGAACCGACACAAACAGCACAAATTACCTTGTTATGAAAGGTCACCGGCACAAAATAGCGATAACCTTTTCCCAATACCCCATTCTTCTTTGAAAAAAATTCGTGACCAGCAAGTACTCGTTGCATATCTGGTTTATTTGAAAATGGCTGGCCTATATAGGAAGCATCAGTATGAGATAAACGGACGCCTTTTTTATCCATTACAACGATAAAATCGAGTTTTGCATCATTCGTAATATCCCTTGTAAATTGTTGAACAAATTGTTGCTTATCACCATACAATAAACCATTGCGAACTGTTTCACTTTTTGCAATAATTTTAGCTGTACTTGACATTTTTTCTGAAACTGTTTCATAATTTGTTTTCATTATGAAATTACGAATCAAGAATGCAGAAACAAGCAATGAAACAAGTGTTGAACAACAAACAAGCAAGATAACCGTCATTTGTAAATTAAAATGAATTGGCCAAATCCCTTGTTTCTTTTTACTATTCACATTGATTCCTTCCTTATTTACCAAAAAGTTAAACTTATTTTAATAAAATTTTCATTGATAAATTTTCTTCATTATATAATGATTTCTTGATCATGGCAATCTCTCTTAAATAATAAATATTATAAAATAATATTTATTCTATTTTATAACAATGAGATAGATTTAATTATTATTAAGGGTTCAATAATGCTCATTTTCTTCAACTAAACGCCATATTTAATTTTTAAAATTTTAGACTTATTAAATAGGTAGTTTTTTTATTTGATCTACCTATCTATTTAGTTTTTAATCATCTCTACATAAATTGAAAAATTCTTGGAATTTTCTTGCTATTGTTGATTTCTTCTGTTATTTTTATTAATAATTAATGAGAGGATGGTAATATGAAGAAAAAATTGACTTGGAAAAATTATTTATATGTGGGTTCTATGTTGTTTGGATTATTTTTTGGTGCAGGTAATCTTATCTTTCCTGTGCATTTAGGACAAGAAGCGGGTGCCCATGTGTTTTCTGCCAATTTAGGTTTCCTAGTTACAGGAATTGGTTTGCCATTTTTAGGAATTCTTGTAATGGGAATTTCACAATGTAATAGTTCTATTGAATTAGCAGAACGAATAAGTCGTCCGTACGCTTTAATCTTTACATTTATATTGACGTTAACCTTAGGGCCACTTTTCACTATTCCACGCTTAGCAACAACTTCTTTTGAAATTGGATTAGCGCCTTTTTTCCAAAAGAGTAGTCATACAGTAGTTCTCGCTGTATTTTCTGTTATATTCTTTTTATTTGCTTGGTTATTTTCAAAGAGTCCATCTAAATTATTGGATTATATTGGTAAGTTCCTAAATCCTTTATTTTTGTTTTTCTTAGCTATCTTGTTAATTTTAGCTTTTATTCATCCATTAGGCAATATCTCTTCTGCTCCAATTGGTGATGCTTATAGTACGAGTGCGTTTTTCAAGGGTTTTACTGATGGTTATAATACATTAGATGCATTAGGTTCTTTTATGCTAGCAGTTGTGATTATTTCAACAATTCGTGGGATGGGTGTTACTGAACCGAAAGACATTGCAAAAGACACTATCAAATCTGGAATTATTACAGTTATTCTGATGGGTGTTATCTATACGTTATTAGCTTATGTAGGAACCATGAGCGTAGGACACTTTGCTATCAGCTCAAATGGTGGTATTGCTTTGACACAAATCGCTACCCATTATTTGGGAAATGGTGGACTTGTTTTGTTAGCTACTATTGTTATTTTAGCTTGCTTGAAAACAGCAATTGGATTAATTACTGCTTGCTCAGAAACATTTATGAAACTTTTTTCAAACATTTCTTATAAATTTTTTATCCTATCGATTAGCATTTTTACCTGTCTATTCGCAAATGTTGGCTTAACAAATATCATTCAATTTTCTTTACCTGTACTCATGTTTTTATATCCGCTAACCATTACTTTAATGTTACTCGCTTTATTTGGCTCCTTGTTCAATAATCGAAAGGAAGTCTATCAAATAACAACATTATTTACCTTTTTTGCAGCATTTCTCGATATGCTAAATAATTCACCAGCTATAATTAGGGAAAGTCGCTTGGTAGTTCCCATCTTAGAAATGGCTGAAAAATATCTTCCATTGTTTTCTATTGGAATGGGATGGACTACTCCAGCAGCATTTGGCTTTATTCTAGGTATCTTATGGATCATTCTGCCAAAATATAAAATAAACTATCTAAAAAAATCTTAAAAATAATCATTAACTAAAAAATAATCTTAAACTAATACATAGGATGCTTTTTAATGAAACAGTGATACTATAAATTAAATTGATATATGTATAAACAAAGAATTCACTGATTTAATTAATAATTAAAAAAGGAGCTTTTCAAAATGAAGAAAGAATTAATCTGGAAAGATTATTTATATATAGGTTCTATGTTGTTTGGATTATTTTTTGGTGCAGGTAATCTTATCTTTCCTGTACATCTAGGACAAGAAGCAGGTGCCCATGTGTTTGTTGCCAATTTAGGTTTTATTATAACCGGCGTAGGCTTGCCATTTTTAGGCATTATTGTTATGGGAATTTCAAGAAGTGATAGCCTAATTGAATTAGCAGATCGTATTCATCATAGTTATGCTTTAATTTTTACGTTTCTGTTAACTCTAACGATTGGTCCATTGTTTGCTATTCCACGTTTAGCAACGACTTCTTTTGAAATTGGTTTCTCATCTTTTTTTCCAAAAGATAGTCACCCAGTTATTCTTGTTGTATTTTCAGCTATGTTTTTTCTGCTCTCTTGGTTTTTCTCAAAAACGCCTTCCAAATTATTAGATTATATTGGTAAGGTCTTAAATCCATTATTTTTATTCTTCCTAGCCATCTTGTTAATTTTAGCTTTTATTCATCCAATGGGCAATATCACTTCAGCTCCTATTGGTGAAGCTTATAAACAAGGCGCTTTTTTCAAAGGATTTACTGATGGATACAATACCTTAGATGCCTTGAATTCTTTTTTATTCGCAGTAGTTATTATTTCGGCAATTCGTAGAATGGGAATTACAGAATCAAAGGAGATTGCTAAAGATACCATTAAATCAGGTACCATTACAGTTATTTTAATGAGTATTATTTATACACTATTAGCCTACGTAGGTACTATGAGTATTGGACGTTTTCCTATCAGCTCAAATGGAGGTATTGCTTTAACTCAAATTGCTACCTATTATTTAGGTAAGGGTGGTCTCATTTTATTAACACTTATTGTTACTTTGGCCTGTCTAAAAACAGCAATTGGTCTAATCACTGCTTGTTCAGGAACATTTATGCAGATATTTCCCAAGTTTTCTTATAAATTTTTTATTACATTTATTAGTATTTTTGCTTGTTTATTTGCAAATATTGGCCTAACAAATATTATTCAATTTGCCTCACCAGTGTTAATGTTTCTATGTCCATTAACCATTACATTAATGTTACTTGTTGTCTGTGGTCCTTTTTTTAATAACCGAAAAGAAGTTTACCAAATAACGACTTTTTTTACCTTCCTTGCGGCTTTTCTTGATATGTTAAATCATATGCCTTCAGTTATTAAAGAGAACAATTTAGTGGCACCCATTCTACAAAGTGCATCAAAATATTTACCTTTATTTTCAACTGGAATAGGTTGGATAGTGCCAGCAATCGTTGGTTTTATTCTAGGTTTATTGTGGGTAAAAATTTTTCAAAATAAAAAATTAATCTTTAAAAAAATGGTAAAATAAAAGGTAGCATTATTTATCTAGCAACAAAGTTTTTAAATTTATTAATACAAAAAATAGGTTTTTAATACAAAATTGACTATTTCTCTTCATAATTAAAGAGGTGAAAGTATTTATGAAGACAAAACTAGCTTTAAAAGATTATCTATTTATTGGTCCCATGCTATTTGGATTATTTTTTGGTGCAGGTAATCTTATCTTTCCTGTGCATTTAGGACAAGAAGCCGGTGCTCATGTATTTATTGCCAATTTAGGTTTCATTGTAACTGGTGTTGGTCTTCCCTTTTTGGGCATTATTGTTATGGGAGTTTCTGAAAATGATGGCTTAATCGAACTAGCAGATCGGATTCATCATACTTACGCTTTATTTTTTACCTTTCTACTCACTTTAACAATTGGCCCTTTATTTTCTATTCCACGTTTAGCAACAACAGCCTTTGAAATTGGAATAGCGCCTTTTTTATCCAAAAATAATCAAGGAATTGTTTTGCCCGTATTTTCTATCATGTTTTTTCTATTTGTTTGGTTTTTTTCAAAAAATCCATCTAGACTATTAGATTACGTTGGCAAATTTCTTAATCCATTATTTTTATTTTTCTTAGCTATTTTACTAGTTTTAGCTTTTATACATCCCCTAGGTAGCATTTCCTCAGCTCCCATTGGTGAAGCATACAGACAAGATGCTTTTTTTAAGGGATTTACTGATGGCTATAATACATTAGATGCATTAGTTTCTTTCTTGTTTGCTGTTGTTATTATTTCAACCATTCGTTGAATGGGAATTACTAAACCAAGAGAGATTGCAAAAGATACTATTAAATCTGGTATCATTACTGTTATTTTAATGGGTATTATTTATACCCTATTAGCCTGTGTAGGAACAATGAGTATTGGACGCTTTGCTATCAGTTCAAATGGTGGCATTTCTTTAACACAAATTGCCACTTATTATTTAGGGAAAGGTGGGCTAATCTTATTAGCTATTATTGTTATTTTGGCTTGTTTAAAAACAGAGATTGGTGCAATAACTGCTTGTTCAGAAACATTTGTACAGTTATTTCCTCAGCTTTCATATAAATTTTTTATTATAGCAATTAGCATTTTTGCTTGTCTTTTTACCAATGTTGGATTAACAAATATCATTCAATTCTCGTTGCCTGTATTAATGTTCTTATACCCATTAACCATTACTTTACAGAAAAGAAGTTTATCAAATGACAACGCTTTTTACTTTTTTTGCAGCTTTGCTTGATATGCTAAATAGTTCGCCAATAATCGTTAAGGAAGGTCGCTTAGTTTCACCACTTCTTCAAATTGCTGAAAAGTATTTACCTTTATTTTCTGCTGGACTCGGTTGGACAGTTCCAGCAATCATTGGTTTTATAGTCGGTCTTTTATGGATAGCTATGCCAAAACATAAAAGATTCAATGAATAAAAATAGCATGAAAATCATACAAAACCGATAGCTATTATTTTTAAAGCTATCGGTTTTGTATAGTTTTCATGCTATTTTCTTCGTAAATAACTTGAACAAGGTACAATCCTTCTGGATGTGCAGTGGGTCCAGCCAAACGACGATTTTTTCCTGCAATAATTTCTGGAATTGCTGTTTCCTTTATTTTTCCTTGACCGATTTTTAACAGGGTTCCTACAATAATTCTTACCATTTTATATAAAAAACCATTTCCTCTAAAGGTAAAAATAATTTCATCTTCTGATGTTTGAGAAACAGATGCTTCATAAATCGTTCTTATTTTGCTATCTACCGAACAACCAGCTGCACAGAATGAAGTAAAATCATGTTCTCCTAATAAATCAGGCAATGCTTTTTCAATTTTAGCTAAATCGATCGAATGTGGAAAATAACTAGCATAGAAACGTCGAAAAGGATCTCTAGTTTTGCCAGTATCAATTTTAAATTGATATGTTTTTTCTATAACATGATACCGAGCATGGAAGTTATTAGATACCTCTTCAATTTTTTTTACCGAAATATCTGCTGGCGATTGGGTGTCTAGAGCAAATCTTAATTTCTCAACGTCTCTTGCTTTGAGATAATCGAAATGAATAACCTGGCCTAAAGCATGAACACCTGCATCTGTTCGACCAGATCCAAAAATAGTGATTGATTGATTGTTATTTAATTTATAGAGCGTTTTTTCTAATTCATCTTGTACAGTACGTCCATTGATTTGTGATTGAAACCCATTAAAGTTTGTTCCATCATAAGCAATTATTGCTTTATAACGCGGCATAACTATTTCCCCTAACTTCTTAATATAAATAATCCAACTGTTAATAAAACAAAAAACAGCAAGACAACTAGATCATTTTTATGCCAATATAATATGCGATATCTTGTTCGTCCTTCTCCTCCCTGATAGCCTCTAGCTTCCATAGCAGTTGCCAGATCTTCAGCACGGTTAAAACTACTAACAAATAAGGGAATCAATAAAGGAATAACAGCCTTCATTTTTTGAATTAAGCTCCCCTCACCAAAATCGACACCACGAGCACGTTGCGCATTCATGATTTTTTCTGTTTCATCCATCAATGTTGGGACAAATCTTAAAGCAATAGATAACATTAGGGAAACCTCATGAACTGGAAAGCGAATGACTTTAAGCGGACATAATAGATATTCTATGGCATCTGCCAATGCTAATGGGGATGTTGTTAATGTCAAAAGCGTCGACATAAATATAATTAATACAAAACGACAAAAAATGAGTAATCCGTTTGCTATACCATTAAAGGTAAGTGAAAAAATTCCCCATTCCCAGTATGTTGTTCCTCCACGTGTAAATAGTATCTGTAATGAAACAGTAAAAAGAATAAGCCAGAGAAGTGGTCGAATTCCTCGAACAAAAAAGGCCAAATTAATTTTTGATAAAAGAATTGCTAAGAAAGTAAAAACTGCTAACAATAAATAAGTTTGCCAATTGTTTGCCAAAAAAATAATAAGAATATAATAAAAACTGGCAATTAACTTTGTTCGTGGATCTAGCGTGTGTATGAATGAATTACCAGGAATATAGCGACCAAAAATTAGTTTATTCGTCATTTTTTTTCACCCGATTTTTCATATAATTTATTATTTCACTAGCTAGTTCATTCTCAGTTAATGGTAATGTTGAAAAAGCCATCCCTTTCTTGAGTAATTTATCAGCAAATTCGGTTGCAGGTGGAAGTCCTAAATGTTTCTCTTTTAACCAATCAACCTGCTGAAATACTTCTTTAGGTGAACCGGATTTAACAATTCTTCCTTTCTCCAAAACAACAATTTGATCAGCAAAATTTGCTGCACCTTCCATTAAATGTGTTACCAGTATAATAGTTATTTTCTTTTCCTGATGTAATCGCCAGAACATTTCCATTATTTCTTTTCTTCCTTGAGGATCTAATCCTGCAGTTGGTTCATCTAAAACCAATACTTCTGGCTCCATTGCCAGCACACCTGCAATAGCTACCCGACGCATTTGTCCACCAGATAATGAAAAAGGAGACCTAGTTAAATAACTTTCATCTAAACCAACATATGAAAGCATTTTTTCTGCTAATAAATTCGCTTTCTTTTCAGGAACACCAAAATTTTTGGGACCAAAAGCAATATCCTTTTGCACGGTTTCTTCAAAAAGCTGAGATTCCGGAAATTGAAAAACAATACCAACCTTTTTTCGAATAGGCTTTAAATTTTTATTATTTGTTTCTGATGTAATTGTTCTCTCACCAATGATTACCTTACCTGTTGTTGGTTTAATAAGTGCATTTAAATGTTGTAATAAGGTAGATTTTCCGCTACCTGTATGGCCAATGATTGCTGTGTAGGAACCTTCTTTAATGGTTAGATTAATATCATCTAATGCTTGTTGCTCAAAAGGTGTGTGTGGTTGATAGGTAAATCCTACTTGTTCAAAACGAATGTCCATAACCAATCCACCAACCTTTCTTCTGGTAAATACTCTTCTGGTAATTCAATATCATATTTTTTTAGTGCTTTTTTCAATTTTTCTGAGAATGGAATATCAAGTCCCCAGTTTGCTAACTGATCTTCATTTGCAAAAATTTGTTTAGGTGTATCTACTTTGATTAACTCACCTTGTTTCATAACTAAAATTCTATCTGCATGTGTTGCTTCAGAAATATCATGTGTAATAGAAATAACCGTTAGATTGTTTTTCTCCTTTATAGCACGAATGGTAGCAATTACTTCCTCTCTACCTTCTGGATCTAACATGCTAGTTGCTTCATCTAAAATGATGATAGCAGGACGTAATGCAACAATACCTGCAATGGCTACTCGCTGTTTCTGTCCACCAGACAGATGTGCAGGTTCACGTGTTACAAATTCTGTCATACGGACTTTCTCTAAAGCATTTTTTACTCGTAATACCATTTCATCTCTTGGGATTCCTTGGTTCTCTAACCCAAAAGCAATATCATCTTCGACCGTCGCACCGACAAACTGATTGTCAGGATTTTGAAAAACCATACCAACCTTTTGACGTATTTCCCAAATATTTGCTTCATTTAATTTATTTCCATCAATGATAACATCACCTTCATCAGGTAATAATAGACCATTAATTGTCTTTGCTAAGGTAGATTTTCCGGAACCATTATGTCCAACAATTGCAATCCATTCGCCTTTTTTAATAGAAAAAGAGATATTTTTCAATATCGGTGTATCTTCAGGCTGATAACTAAAACTAATATTTTTTAATTCAATAATTGGTTGCATTGTTCACTCCTTAAATAATTTATTCTTACTAACCCTATCAAAAAATACAGACTTTTTCAATTTAAATTTTTATCTAGTCATTAATAATGCATATAAAATGAGTTGTAATTCTTAAAAATATGGATTAAAAACCCTAAGTAAATTTTTATTCAATATAATTGGGCCAATGTTCATAGGATCTTGAAATTAATTATATTTTAATTAAAAAATAAAAATATAGTTTACTATTTAAGGATACAGCAATAACTATTCAATTAAAACATATAAAAAATTTAAAAATCTATAAGTTAAATAAAAAAGTTATAAGACAAGAAAATAAAATTCTTACCTATATAACTTTTTTAGTTATTATATTCTAATTAAAAAACAAAAAAACACCCTATATGATGAGCGTTCACCTGCAAAGCTTTTCTTTGCAGGTGAAGCTGAGCTAGACTCGGAGTTACCTCCAACATCATAACACTCTAAAAGAATCATCTATAAAGTGAAAAATACATCCATATTAGACAAGTTCCAAGATTACCATAGGTGCAGCATCGCCACGTCTTGGTTCTGTTTTTAAGATACGTGTATAACCGCCCTTACGTTCTTCATAACGAGGTGCTAAATTATTAAATAATTTTTGCAATGCTGATTCAACAACAATTGTATCTTCTTCTTCATGCACGCTAGCAACTTCGTTACGTACAAAAGCAGCTGCTTGTCTACGAGCGTGAAGATCTCCACTTTTACCTAAAGTAATCATTTTTTCTGCTGTTGAACGAACTTCTTTTGCACGAGCTTCTGTCGTAACAATTCGTTCATTAATAATTAAATCAGTCGTTAAATCACGCAACATTGCCTTACGTTGACTAGATGTGCGTCCTAATTTACGATAACTCACGTAGGGTACCCTCCTTCGTTTCTTTTCATTACAAACTTACAAATAGTTTGCAAAACCGCTAGACTATTCGATAAAATAGTTGCTTTTACTTATGTAGTCTACTACGGATAATTAGTAATTAAAACAACTAATTAGTTATATTTGTAAACAGTGTTAATCATCTTTACGTAAGCCTAAACCTAAGTCATGTAATTTTAACTTCACTTCTTCAAGAGATTTACGTCCTAAATTACGTACTTTTATCATTTCTGGTTCAGATTTATTTGTAAGTTCTTGTACGGTATTAATACCTGCACGTTTTAAACAGTTATAGGATCGAACAGATAAATCTAGTTCTTCGATTGTCATTTCTAACATTTTCTCTTTTTGCGTTTCTTCTTTTTCAATCATGATCTCAGCATTTTTTGCTTCATCTGTTAGATTAACAAAAATATCTAAATGTTCAGTCATAATTTTTGCTGCTAGACTTAACGCTTCTTGAGGAATGATAGAGCCATCTGTCCATATTTCCATTGTTAATTTATCAAAATCATCATGTCGACCTACACGTGTATTTTCTACTTGATAGTTCACACGACGAACTGGTGTATAAATAGAGTCAACTGGGAGAACACCGATAGGCATATCTTCCTTTTTATTTTCGTCAGCTTGAACATAGCCACGACCTGGTTTCACTGTTAAACGAGCATGGAAAGTAGCTTTTTCCGAAACGTTGCATATAACCATATCTTTATTAAGAATTTCTACATCACTGTCAACAATAATATCACCGGCAGTTACTGTAGTAGGTCCTGTAATATCGATTTCAAGGGTTTTTTCTCCTTCACCATATAGTTTTAATGCTAGGCCTTTAATATTCAAAATAATTTGGGTCACGTCTTCTCTAACACCTGGAACGGTTGAAAATTCATGTAAAACACCATCAATTTGAATATTGGTAATAGCAGCTCCTGGTAAAGAAGATAATAAAATACGACGTAGAGAATTTCCTAAAGTAGTTCCATAGCCTCTTTCCAATGGTTCTACAATGAACTTACCATAATCTCTATCTTCATCAATTTTTTTAATTCTTGGTTTTTCAAATTCAATCATTCTTATCTATACCCCTTTCAAAACGAAAAGTGTCTTGTTCAATGACCTTTTTTTCATTAACTCAAAATGAGTGACGCTTATTATTAAACACGACGGCGTTTTGGAGGGCGACATCCATTATGAGGGACTGGAGTTACGTCACGAATTGCTGTTACCTCTAAACCAGTTGCTTGTAATGAACGAATTGCTGCTTCACGTCCAGAACCTGGTCCTTTTACGGTAACTTCAACAGTTTTCAATCCATGTTCCATTGCTGCTTTAGTTGCAGCTTCTGCAGCCATTTGAGCGGCAAAAGGTGTTGATTTTTTACTACCTTTAAAACCCAAAGCTCCTGCTGATGACCATGCCAAAGCGTTTCCGTGACTGTCAGTAATCATTACAATTGTATTATTGAATGTAGAATGGATATGTGCAATCCCTGCTTCTATATTCTTTTTTACACGGCGTTTACGACTAACTTTTTTTACTGCCATGAAGTTCTAACCTCCTTCACTTAGGAATTATTTTTTCTTGCCTGCTATCGTACGAGCTGGACCTTTACGAGTACGTGCATTGTTTTTAGTATTTTGTCCACGAACAGGTAATCCACGACGATGACGAATACCACGATAAGAACCAATTTCTATTAAACGTTTAATGTTTAGGTTTACTTCGCGTCTAAGATCGCCTTCAACCTTTAAATTGTCCACTTGTGCGCGGATCGCATCTGTCTGTTCATTGGTTAAATCACGTACACGAACATCTTCAGATACACCAGCATCTGCCAATATTTTTTTTGCAGTAGTATTTCCAATACCATAAATATAAGTAAGTGAAACTACTACACGTTTATCACGAGGAATATCTACTCCTGCAATACGAGCCATATTTCCTACACCTCCTATTATCCTTGACGTTGTTTATGTTTTGGATTTGCTGAGCAAATGACCATAACACGTCCATTACGGCGAATTACTTTACAATGTTCACACATTGGTTTTACTGATGGTCTTACTTTCATGATAATACCTCCTTGATTTTACGGAGTACAATTATTTAAAGCGATAAGTGATTCGACCACGAGTTAAATCATATGGCGACAACTCTACAGTTACCTTATCTCCTGGTAATATTCGAATGTAATGCATACGAATTTTTCCAGAAACATGAGCAAGTACTTCATGGCCATTTTCTAATTCAACTTTAAACATTGCATTCGGCAAAGTTTCGACGACTGTACCTTCAATTTCAATCATATCATCTTTTGCCACGCACAGTACCTCCTTGTACTTGTTTCGCGTTTTCACACGATAAAACGGCGGAAACTCCAGCTCCCACCAGAAAATTCAACTAAACAATTCTCAATTTAATTTGTCATAAAGCCTATAATACGGACCGATTAATTATATCACAAATGACTTTAATTGGCAAGAAAAACTGAATACAACAATGGTAAACTGTGAAGAATGATTCGTGTTATTTATCAATAATTTTATTTATTTCTGAGGAGACAACATCAATATCATTATTGCCATCAACCTTATACAATACTTTCTGATTATCATAATAATCAACAATTGGTAGGCTATTGTTAATATTGACAGTTAAACGTTTTTTGACCGTTTCTGGTTTGTCATCTTCTCTTTGATAAAATTCATGACCACCACAACGATCACAAGTCTCATCAGTTTGTGGTGGATTGAAAATCTTATGATATGTTGCGCCACAAGAACGACACATAAAGCGTCCAGCCAAGCGTTCAATCAATAATTCTTCATTTACATGAATATCGATAACAGCATCTATTTTTTTATTTAAATCTTTCATAATGACATCAAGTGTTTTTGCTTGATCAAGCGTTCTTGGAAACCCATCCAACAAAAACCCTTTTTCTGTGTCTAGTTGTGCCAAGCGTTCTTTTACAATACCATTTGTTACTTCATCTGGTACCAGTTCGCCCTTATCCATATATGATTTTGCTTTTAATCCCAGTGCTGTTTTATTTTTCATTGCTATTCGAAACATATCACCAGTTGAAATATGAGGAATATTATAAGCAGCAATAATTTTTTCTGCCTGTGTTCCCTTTCCAGCACCTGGTAAACCCATTAAGATGAGATTCATTTGTTTTCCTCCCATTTTCAAAGACAGACCTATTTTATAAATAAGTGAGTCAAACTATATGCGAGAATGGTGTTGAGGAATAACCTCAACACACAATTCTAATTCTTATTTGTTAATAAAACCAACGTACCGACGTTTTAGCATTAGTCCTTCTAATTGTTTTGCAGTTTCAAGAGCTACTCCAATTACAATTAATAAACTGGTTCCCCCAAGACCTATAGATTGAGGTAATTTCCAGATCATTTGAGCAATAATTGGTAACAAAGCAACTAGTCCTAGAAAAATAGCTCCTACAACACTTAATCGCATTAACACACTGGAAACATAACTCTCAGTTCCCTTGCCTGGTCTAACACTTGGAATATAACTACCTTGTTTTTGTAAGTTTTCAGCTAATTTCTCAGGATTTACTTGTACGAATGCATAGAAAAACGTAAAGGCAACGATTAATACAGTATAAACAGTTGCACCAGGTACTGTATTATAACTAAAAATTTTAGTCATAACATCGTACCAACCTTCACCTGAATATTTTGTAAATGCCTGCAAAAGTGCATTCGGTGTCGCAATTAATGAACTGGCAAAAATAACAGGAATAACACCTGCAGCATTAACTTTTAAAGGTAAATAACTGCTTGTTGGTGCACCAGTCATTCGTTTTGTATATTGAATTGGTATTTTTCTTTCTGCTTGTTGAAAAAAAGTTACAAACGTAACAATAACCAAAATTGCAATAATTAAAATCAGCATGAAGATAACAGATTGCCAAATTTTGGAAGATTCAATATTGATAAAATAATCATCCACTAAACTTTTGATCGAATCTGGTAATCTTGAAATGATTCCTGCAAAGATAATCATAGAAACACCATTACCGATTCCCTTCTCAGTAATCTGTTCTCCTAACCAAGTAACAAACATTGTCCCTGAAGTTAGAATAACAGCAATCATAACAAAAGTTCCAAAAGAAGGATGTTTAACAATTCCTGTCTGACTTAAGCTATTAAATCCAGCCGTAATTCCCATAGATTGAGCAATACCTAATACGATAGTTAGGTAACGTGTTGCTTGATTTAATTTCTTACGTCCTACTTCGCCTTGTTTTGACCACTCAACGAATTTTGGTACAATGTCCATTTGTAATAATTGAATAATAATTGAAGCAGTAATATAGGGAGAGACACCCATTGAAAAAATTGAGAAATTTTGAATGGCACTACCACTAACCATATTCAACATATTCAAAAATGGAAGATTACTTAAATCGGATAATCCCTTCGCATCTACTCCAGGAACGGTAATATGTGTTCCTAATCGGAACACAAATAAAACAAACAAAGTGAAAAAAAGTTTTGATCTAATGTCTTTTACCTTAAAAGCGTTATTTAATAGTCGAAACATTAAATCACCTCGATTGAACCACCAGCAGCTTCAATAGCTTTTTGAGCTGATTTAGAGAATTTTGCCACTTTTACGTTCACTTTCTTTGTTAATTCCCCGTTAGCAAGCACTTTTATCCCTGCTTTTTCATCTTTAACAATTCCTTTTTCTTTCAAGATCACTGGTGTTATTTCAGCACCATCTTCAAATGTATTTAATACATCTAAGTTGATCACAGCATAATCCTTACGGTTAATATTTGTAAATCCGCGTTTTGGTATGCGACGGAATAAAGGAGTTTGTCCACCTTCAAATCCTAAACGGATACTACCGCCTGAACGCGCTTTTTGACCTTTTTGTCCACGACCAGAAGTTTTACCATTGCCGGATGAAGTTCCACGTCCAACACGATTGCGTACATGACGTGATCCTTCAGCTGGTTTTAATTCATGAAGTTTCATTAGTTTGGCACCTCCTTAATAATCTCTATTCATTAATTCCTTAATTGTTTAACGGCACATTAAATTTCTTCTACGTCCACTAAATGCGCAACAGTTTTAACCATACCTTTGATTGCATCATTGGCAGGTTTTGTCACTGTACTATTTATTTTTCCAAGTCCCAATGTTTTTATGGTTTGACGTTGGTTTTGAGGACGTCCGATAACACTGCGTTTTAAAGTAATTTTTAATTCAGCCATGCTTTTAGTCCTCCTTATCCAATTAATTCTTCTATAGACTTGCCACGAAGTGCTGCTACATTCTCAGCTCTTTTTAATTGTTTTAATCCATCAATAGTCGCACGAACCACATTGATTGGTGTATTTGAACCCAATGATTTAGAAGTAATATCTGCTACACCAGCTAATTCCAATACAGCACGAACTGGTCCGCCAGCAGCAACTCCTGAACCGGCTACAGCAGGTTTCATAAGGATTTGTCCGCCACCAAAGATTCCAATTACTTCATGAGGAATAGTAGAACCAACCATTGGAACTTCTATTAGATTTTTCTTTGCATCTTCAATTGCTTTACGAATTGCTTCTGGTACTTCTTGCGCTTTACCAGTCCCAAAACCAACATGACCATTTCTATCGCCAACAACAACTAAAGCAGCAAAACGTAAACGACGTCCACCTTTAACAACTTTAGTTACACGATTAATGGCAACAACACGGTCTTCTAATTCCAAGTTTTTTGGATCAATATAAGTATAAGCCATCACGTATGGTGTTCCCTCCTTTTTAGAATTCTAGCCCATTTTCACGAGCTGCTTCGGCTAAAGCTTGTACGCGACCATGGTAAAGATAGCCACCACGATCAAAGACTACTTTTTTAATTTTTTTATCTGCAGCACGTTTAGCAATTAATTCACCAACAGAAGCTGCTTTTTCAGTTTTTGTTTCACCTGTAATTTCCTTATCTAAGGCAGAGGCACTTGCTAGCGTCACACCCGCTACGTCATCAATAATTTGAGCGTAGATGTTTTTATTAGAACGAAACACGTTCAAGCGTGGGCACTCAGCAGTACCAGAGATTTTGTTACGTACACGTTGATGTCTTTTTTGACGTGTTTTATTTTTATCTGGTTTTATTATCACAATAGTCACCTCTTTAATTTATGCTGAATATTCAGCTTTTTATACCCATTCATTTATAAGAATGGTTTATTTTCCAGTTTTACCTTCTTTACGGCGTACATATTCACCAACATAGCGAATTCCTTTGCCTTTATAAGGTTCTGGTGGACGAATACCACGAATTTTAGCAGCTAATTCGCCAATTTGTTCTTTATTAATTCCTTTAACAATTACTTGCGTATTTGAAGGAACCTCAACAGTAATACCTGCAGGTGGTACAATTTCTACTGGATGAGAGTAACCAACGTTTAATGTTAATTTATTTCCCTGAACCTGGGCACGATATCCTACCCCAATAAGTTCAAGAGCTTTTTCAAATCCAGTACTAACACCTACAACCATATTGTTAAAATTGGCACGAGTAGTACCGTGAATAGTTTTCATTTCTTTACTATCGTTAGGACGTGTAAATACAACTTCTTTTCCATCAATATTCATTTTAATATCACTAGAAAATTCACGTGTTAATTCACCTTTTGGTCCCTTAACAGTTATGTTGTTTCCTTTTTGGGTAACTTCTACTCCATCAGGTAAAACAACAATTTTATTTCCAATACGACTCACTTAGAGACACCTCCTTGTGTATTCTTTGAATTACCATACGTAGGCAAGCACTTCGCCGCCAATATTTTTTGATCTAGCTTCTTTATCAGTAATAACACCTTCAGAGGTTGAAATAAGAGCAATTCCTAAGCCATTTAGGACTTTAGGCACCTCATCAGCTTTAACATAAGCACGTAATCCTGGTTTAGAAATACGTTTCAAGTTAGTAATAACACGTTCGTTGTCTTTACCATATTTCAGAAAAACACGAATAACGCCTTGTTTGTCATCTTGAATGTATTCAACATCGCGAATAAATCCTTCACGTTTCAAGATTTCCGCAATATCACGTTTGATTTTTGATGCAGGAGCTTCTAAACTCTCATGTTTAACCATATTTGCATTACGAATACGAGTTAGAAAATCTGCAATTGGGTCTGTCATAGACATTAACTGTTTACCTCCTTTATGCGAATTATTTTACCAGCTAGCTTTCTTCACGCCGGGAATCTGACCTTTAAAGGCAAGTTCGCGGAAGCAAATACGGCAAAGATGAAATTTACGATACACTGAACGTGGACGTCCACAACGTTCACAACGTGTATGATTTTGTGTTGAATATTTTGCTGGGCGTTCACTTTTAATAATTTTTGATTGTTTAGCCAAGTAGTTCGCCTCCTTTTGTTATTTTTGGAACGGCATACCTAGTTGTGCCAATAGCTCACGAGATTCTTCATCCGTGTTCGCTGTTGTAACAATAACAATATCCATTCCTCGTACCTTATCTACTAAATCATAATCAACTTCTGGGAAAATTAATTGTTCTTTAACACCTAGAGTATAGTTTCCTCTACCATCAAAAGATTTTGTACTTACTCCGTGGAAGTCACGTACACGAGGTAGAGAAACAGTTACTAATTTATCAAAAAATTCATACATTCTTTCGCCACGTAATGTAACTTTTGCACCAATTGGCATTCCTTCACGCAAACGGAAGCCCGCGATTGATTTTTTAGCCTTTGTAATTAGTGGTTTTTGTCCACTGATTAAAGCTAATTCTTCAACTGCTTTATCTAAATTTTTAGCGTTAGATACAGCATCACCTACACCCATATTTATAACGATTTTTTCAATCTTTGGTGTTTGCATAATAGAACTATAATTAAATTTTTCCATTAAAGCTGGCATGATTTCATTTACATATTTTTCTTTCAGGCGGTTCATTCAATAAGTCCCCCTTCCTTGTTGTATTATTTATCTAAAGCTTCACCTGTTTTTTTAGAAATGCGGACTTTCTTTCCATCAATTTCTTTATACGCAACTTTTGTTGCTTCACCATTTGAAGGATCAATCACCATTACATTAGAAACATGAATTGGTGCTTCTACTTCAAGAATGCCACCTTGTGGCGCTGATTGTGTAGGTTTTTGATGTTTTTTCATCATATTAACACCTTCAACAATCACTTTTTCGTTTTTAGGAAACGCTGATAACACAACGCCTTCTTTGTTTTTATCTTTTCCAGTGATAATTTTTACTTTATCGCCTTTTTTAACAAACATCTTTGTTTCGCACCTCCTTTGGCAAGTGTCTCGGTTATAATACTTCTGGTGATAGAGAAACGATCTTCATGAAATTGTTTTCTCTTAATTCGCGTGCAACTGGTCCAAAAATACGAGTTCCACGTGGACTTTTATCATCACGGACAATCACCGCAGCATTTTCATCAAATTTAATATAAGAACCATCTGAGCGACGAGCACCAGATTTTGTACGAACGATAACGGCTTTCACTACTTCGCCTTTTTTAACAACACCGCCTGGTGTTGCTTGTTTGACAGTAGCTACAATGACGTCACCAATGTTAGCAGTTTTACGACCAGATCCTCCAAGGACTTTGATCGTCAAAATTTCACGTGCACCTGAATTATCAGCGACTTTTAAACGGCTTTCTGCTTGGATCACGTTGTGTATCCTCCTTTCAGATTCTAAGCTTCAATCTATATAGGAAAATCTCGTTTTGTTAGATAATAATTGCTTCTTCGACTACCTCTAGTAAACGGAAACGTTTTGTAGCTGACAATGGACGAGTTTCCATGATTCTAACGATGTCACCAACTTTTGCAGTGTTGTTTTCATCATGTGCTTTATACTTCTTTGAATATTTTAGACGTTTACCATAGATAGGATGATTTTTCTTTGTTTCAACAACGACTGTAATTGTCTTGTCCATTTTATCTGAAATCACACGACCTTGATAAATTTTACGATTATTTCTTTCTTCAGTCATACGTATTTAGCCTCCCTCCATTATTAGTTAGCTTCTTGTTCACGCAAGACAGTTTTAATGCGTGCAATCGATCGACGTACTTCTTTAATACGTGCCGTATTTTCTAGCTGGCCTGTTGCTAATTGGAATCTCAAATTAAACAATTCTTCTTTTAATTGTTTTTCTTTATCAAGCATTTCGGTAGTGGTTAATTCTCTGATTTCTTTAACTTTCATTCGATTCACCACCCATTTCCTCACGTTTTACGATTTTAGTTTTGATAGGTAATTTATGAGATGCAAGGCGAAGTGCTTCACGTGCAACTTCCTCAGAAACACCAGCAACTTCAAACATTATTTTGCCACGTTTGACTGGGGATACCCATCCTTCAGGTGCTCCTTTACCTTTACCCATACGAACACCAATAGCTTTACTCGTATATGATTTATGAGGGAAAATTTTAATCCATACTTTTCCGCCACGCTTCATATAACGAGTCATCGCGATACGAGCAGCTTCAATTTGTCGGTTAGTAATCCAATGGGAATCCAAGGCTTGTAAACCCCATTCACCAAAAGTTACTTCTTTTCCACCTTTAGCTTCCCCCCGCATTTTTCCTCTGAACTCACGACGGTGTTTCACACGTTTAGGTACTAACATGATTATTTCCCTCCTTTCTCAGTGTTTGTTTTCGTTGGTAAAATTTCACCACGATAAATCCACACCTTAACTCCTAATTGTCCATAAGTTGTTTCTGCTTCTTCCCATGCGTAATCAATATCTGCACGCAATGTATGAAGTGGAACTGTTCCTTCTGAATAACCTTCTTTACGTGCAATGTCTGCACCATTTAAACGACCGGATACTTGTGTTTTAATTCCCTTAGCGCCAGCACGCATTGTACGTTGAATGGCTTGTTTTTGTGCCCGACGAAAAGCAACACGATTTTCTAGTTGACGTGCAATTCCTTCGCCTACTAATTTAGCGTCTAAATCTGGTTTTTTGATTTCAACAATATTAATGTGAACTCGTTTACCAGTTAATTTGTTTAATTCTTTTCTTAAATTCTCAACTTCAGATCCGCCTTTACCGATTACCATACCTGGCTTTGCTGTATGAATTGAAATATCAATGCGATTTGCAGCACGTTCAATTTCAATTGTAGATACAGCAGCATCAGCAAGTTTTTTTGAGATAAATGTACGGATTTTTAAATCTTCATGCAGGAATTCAGCATATTCTTTTTCAGCATACCATTTTGTATCCCAATCACGAATAATGCCAACACGCATTCCAACTGGATTTACTTTTTGACCCACTGATTTGTCCCTCCTTATTTTTCTGATACGACAACTGTGATGTGACTTGTACGTTTGTTGATTGGTGAAGCTGAACCTTTTGCACGTGGACGGAAACGTTTCATCGTTGGTCCTTCGTTAACAAAAGCTTCAGATACGACTAAATTCTCAACATCTAAGTCAAAGTTGTTTTCTGCATTTGCTACTGCAGACATTAGAACTTTTTCAATAATTTCAGCTGATTTATTCGGCGTAAATTTCAAAATTGAAATTGCATCTGCAACGCTTTTCCCTCTAACAAGATCGATCACTAAACGGGCTTTACGAGGTGAAGTACGAACAGTTTTTGCAGTTGCTTTAGCTGATGTAATTTGTTCTGGCATTTGCATTTCCTCCCCTCAAATTAGCGTCTCGTTTTCTTATCGTCACTAGCATGACCACGATAAGTTCTTGTTGGTGCAAATTCACCTAATTTATGTCCGACCATGTCTTCTTGAATATAAACAGGCACATGTTTTCTACCATCATGTACAGCAATGGTATATCCAACAAAACTTGGAAAAATAGTTGAACGGCGAGACCAAGTTTTGATCACTTTTTTCTTTTCAACACCTTGTTGCGCTTCAACTTTTTTTAATAGATGTTCATCAGCAAAAGGTCCCTTTTTTAAACTACGTCCCATGGTAAACCTCCTCTCAAATTATAAAACTATATAAATAGATTACTTCGTACGACGACGAACAATAAGTTTATTTGATTTTGCTTTTTTATTACGTGTTTTGTAGCCAATAGCTGGTTGTCCCCATGGAGAAACAGGAGCCTTACGTCCAATTGGTGCTTTACCTTCACCACCACCGTGTGGGTGATCGTTTGGATTCATTACACTACCACGAACAGTTGGACGTTTGTGCATCCAACGAGAACGACCTGCTTTACCAATGTTGATTAATTCATGTTGTTCATTGCCAACTGCCCCAATTGTTGCTCGGCAAGTAGCTAAAATCATGCGAACTTCACCAGAATTTAAACGAATTAATACGTATTTCCCTTCCTTACCAAGTACTTGTGCACTTGTTCCAGCAGAACGAATTAATTGACCGCCTTTTCCTGGTTTCATTTCAATATTATGAATAACTGTACCGACTGGAATATTTTCTAGAGGAAGTGCATTCCCAACTTTAATATCCGCATTGGCACCAGAAACAACATTCATGCCTACTTGTAATCCTTTTGGTGCTAAAATATAAGCTTTCACTCCATCTTCATAGTGAATTAAAGCAATGTTAGCCGAACGATTTGGATCATATTCAATTGATTTAACAAGCGCATTGATATTATCTTTATTACGTTTGAAATCAATGATTCGATATTGACGTTTATGACCACCACCTTGATGACGAACTGTAATACGACCATTATTGTTACGACCAGCATTGTTTTTCAATGGTTGTAACAATGTTTTTTCTGGGGTTGAAGTAGTGATTTCAGCAAAATCAGAACTTGTCATATTACGACGGCCATTTGTGGTCGGTTTGTATTTTTTAATCGCCACGTCTTTTCCCTCCTACTTTGATGATTACTTAATTAATACTTATTCAGCATTTTCAAAAAGTTGAATTTCTTTTGAATCTTCTGTTAGTGTTACGATTGCTTTACGACGTTTTCTTGTATAACCAGTATATTTACCCATACGTTTGAATTTTGGACGTATGTTCATAATGTTTACATTTTTCACTTTCACATCAAAAGCAGCTTCAACGGCTTGTTTTACTAATGTTTTGTTCGCATGTGTGTCTACTTCGAAAGAGTATTTCTTGTCATCCATTGCAAGCATGGATTTTTCTGTAATCATTGGGCGTTTAATAATATCTAGTAAATTCATTATACAAGCACCTCCTCAATTTGAGTAAGAGCAGTTTGTGTTGCCACCAATTTATTGGCAGATACGATATCTAAAACACTGACATTTTTAGAAGTTGCAACTGAAACATTTGGCAAGTTACGTGCAGATAATGCTGCATTATCATTGCCATCTTCTAAAATAATTAATACTTTTGTATCAATAGATAAGTTTGCAAGAACTTGTTTAAATTCTTTCGTTTTTGGTGTTTCAAAATTTAAGCTTTCTACTGCTACTAAGTTATTATCAGCAACTTTTTCTGATAAAACAGATTTCATTGCTAAACGACGAACTTTTCTAGGTAATTTGTAACTATAAGAACGTGGTGTTGGTCCAAAGACAACGCCACCGCCACGCCATTGTGGTGATCGGATTGAGCCTTGACGTGCACGGCCAGTTCCTTTTTGACGCCATGGTTTACGTCCACCGCCACGAACTGCACTACGATTTTTTACTGCATGTGTTCCCTGTCTTAATGAAGCACGTTGCATAATAATTGCATCATAAACAACATTTTGATTTGGATCAATTCCAAAAATGTCTTCATTTAATGTCATTTCTCCATTTTTTGTTCCGTCTTGTTTGAATAATGCTATTTTTGGCATTTCTTAGTTCCTCCTTCCTTCTACTATTTTGCTTTAACAGCTGATTTAATAGTAATTAATGATTTTTTAGCTCCAGGAACATTTCCTTTAATTAAAATTACGTTTCTTTGTACATCTACCTTAACAATTTCCAAATTTTGAATTGTTACTCGGTTGCCACCCATACGGCCAGCAAGATGTTTATTTTTAAATACACGGTTTGGTGCAACTGGACCCATTGACCCAGGACGACGATGGTAACGAGATCCATGTGCCATTGGCCCACGGCTTTGTCCATGACGTTTTATTACGCCTTGGAATCCTTTACCTTTTGTAGTTCCTGTAATATCAACGATGTCGCCAGCTTGGAAAACATCTACCTTAATTTCTTGTCCTACTTTATATTCTCCTAGCTCAACATCTTTGAATTCTCTAATGAAGCGCTTAGGAGTCGTGTTTGCTTTTGAAACATGACCTTTCGCAGGTTTGTTTGATAAAATCTCACGCATATCTTGGTAACCGACTTGAATTGCTTCATAGCCGTCTGATTCCATTGTTTTTAACTGTAATACTACATTTGGAGTAGCTTCAACAACAGTTACTGGAATTAATTCACCAGATTCAGTGAAGATTTGAGTCATTCCCACTTTTTTCCCTAAGATTCCTTTGGTCATGAGTACACCTCCATCATCTTAATTTTATAATTTAATTTCAATATTTACACCAGATGGTAAGTCAAGCTTCATCAAAGCATCAACTGTTTTTGGTGTTGGGTTCACAATGTCGATTAGACGTTTATGTGTACGTATTTCAAACTGATCACGTGCGTCTTTGTGTACATGTGGTCCACGTATAACTGTATAAAGTGAACGTTCTGTTGGTAAAGGAATTGGACCAGATACACTAGCTCCAGTTCTCTTTGCTGTTTCCACAATTTTATCCGCAGATTGATCTAAAATACGATGTTCATACGCTTTTAAACGAATACGAATCTTTTGTTTTGCCATCTTTATTTCCCTCCTTCGCCTATTTTGAAAGTAGACATGGCTCACCGAAAATTTCCAACACACTTGCTCGTGGCAAAGCGTCCAGGCGTGTCGCAACCTCTCGTTTCATCGCCGATAAATCAATTACTTGATTTACCAGTACTTTTTACGCATCTTGTAAATCGTACCTTTGCCATTATAGTATAATTTCACCTGAATAGCAAGTTTTTTTCGTATAAATCCGTTTAAATCATAGAAGAAATAGCTCATCTATTAAAAATCCAATCCGCCTATTTTTTATTCTAAAAAATTTTTTCATTTTTTCATTTAACCCAATGAAAAAGCAATTTTGATTTCTAGAAATCAAAATTGCCAATGACTAAAATAATTTTTATATGAACACTTAAAATCCCATATTAGATAATGTGGTGACAACACCCATGATCTCATCATGTCTCTTTATTTGTTTTTCTGTTGGACTATCAATTTTTTGTATATCAATACGAACGATATATCTTCTATTCATAACCACAAAAACATCTGTATTAACAGCAACTCTTAATTCATTTTCATCGTAAGCATCACACGCATCTTGCCAAACAGAATAGGTGTCTTTATTTGAAGCTACCCCTCTTTTAATAATTGTTCGACCACTTAACTCTTGAAAAGTTACATCATAATAATCCATTTGCCAAATACCTCTTTTTTCTATTTAATTTAACAAGAATAACAACATTTTTTATTTTAATTAACAAATTATTTCTCAATTGAAAATTTTATATCTACTTATAAAAATAATACTAATTTCCTAAGTTTAAAGAGTCACCGAAATAATTAACTATTGACAGGGCTGCATGGTTTACATGGTTTTAATCACTTTAGATAATTCGTCAAATTCTTCATTTGTTAATGTGATTCCCTTACCCATCTTTTCATGATTTGATGCCCAATCTCTAATATCAAATTTTGGTGGACGTTCATTCCAACTAATCAAATTTAATTCTTTACGCCAACCCTTGGCGTTTTCTGATAGAACTGTAATCTCTTCTAATATTTCATACGAAAATTCTTTAGCCAATCTGGTCACCCACCTTTTTGCTTTATTTATTCTTTATTTTTATTATAATCGTTTTAACGACTTACTAATAATAAAAAGGAAAACAATCCATACCAATAACCTTTACCATCACCCTGTCTCTATCAATATACACAACAAAATATAAAAAAGATGAATTCTTTATCTATTCAGCTACTCAGCTACCATTATTGGTCTATATTTTTTAGTCAGTTGATCCATTAAAAACTACATAGATCCTTTAAATATAGTAGCGTTTTTAACAAAATAATAAACACCAGAATAAATAGTAAATAATAGACAAAGATATAACATGATTTGATCTAAAGGAAAAGAAATAAAGGAAAAAGGAATATTATTAATCAATAACAAAATAATAGCAATCATTTGAGTAGCTGTTTTTACCTTTCCAGGCCAGGCTGCCGCCATTACTTCTCTATGTTCTACTAAAAGTAAACGTAATCCTGTTACAGATAATTCACGACAAACAATAATTGAAATGATCCATGCAGGTACTTTTCCCTGCCCAACAAGCATAATAAAAGCAGTCATAACTAACATTTTATCTGCTAATGGATCAGCAAATTTACCAAAGTTTGTAATCAAACCACGTGAACGAGCGATCTTTCCATCTAGCCAATCTGTAATACTAGCAATTGCAAAAATAAGAGCACTAATAATTTGCATTATAGCAATCGTGGTATTTCCAACTGTTAAGGTTCCAAAGAATGTTGAGAAGCTCATCGTTACAATAAATACTGGAATTAGGCAAATTCGAAGTACAGTTAGTTTATTCGGTAAATTCAATTTTTTACCTCCCTCTTTTTTGTCTATTTTACGTTATCTTAAACGAACTGTCACTACTAAAAAAATGAAAAACATGAGTATTTCTTTACCCATGCTTTTCATTTTTTTAATTTTTATAAGCAATTGTAGCAATAATATTTTTTTGGACCAAAACAGGTGTTTGTGCAATCGATATTTCTTGATCATTTAGATGAACATTCACATTATTTGAAGCGCCTAAAACAATCGTTGCATTAGATGCCGAAGCTGGTAGTTCAGTTGCCTGTTTCTCATTACTTTGTAAGGTGTGTTGATAAACATAGGCGCCATTAACCATTATGCCTACCCAACAAGGACCACTTTTTCCACTAAATTCTACCTTTACTGGTGAAGTAGTATTTGTCACATTGACATTCATCGATCTATTTGTTTCATTTGTTGTTTCTATTTTTGTTTTTTGTTCTTTACTAGAACTCGTACTTGCGCTTGAGCTTGTTGAAGAGGCAGCTGCTTTTTCCCGGCTTTTACTTTTAGCAATTGAAGCACTTGCACTGTCATTCACATTGATGCTTGATGTTGTCTGGATAATAGAATCATTTTGATGATCTTGCCAAGTAACATAAAGAACTATAATTAGGATTGCTGCACCAATTAAAGAGAAAGTAACAGCTGGTAGATTTCGCAATAACCAACTATTTGGTTGTTCTTTCTCATGATGTTGAATCCTAGACTCGTCTAAAGGTTGGTAGGTTTCTTTTGATTCCTGCTTTTCTAGTTGTGTTTTTTTGCCATCATAAATATCGACAAGTTCCTCTCCATTCATCTCTATCGCCTCAGCATACTGACGAATGAATGCTCGAACATAAAATTTACCTGGTATGATATTAAAATCATTTTCCTCGATTGCTATTAAATAACGTTTTTGTATTTTGGTGATTTGTTGCAATTCATCAAGTGTGATGTTTTTTTGCAATCTTTTTTCTTTAAGTATTTCTCCAATATTTACACTGATCACTCGTCCATCTTCTCCAGTCTTTCTAAATTTAATTTATTAAAAAGTAAATTGAAGTACCTATACATCAATTATGATAGAATTTATCAAAATAAATGATACAACCTATATTTTTTAAAAACAACAAAATAAAAGTGATTAACAAATTCGTTCAACTTTAATCCTTAGTTTATTAAAAATAAAAGGAAAATACCAGTACTAGTTTTTTAATTTAAATGAATCTTGATAAATTTATAATTATTTAACTAAGTCATAACTGCTTAATGAGCATTTATTCAATTTTTAATGATTTGAAATAAATATAATTCTATTCTTTATGCCTCTTTTTTAGGATAGATATAAAAGCGACTCAATCTATCTTTTTGAAAAAATTTAGTTGTTATTAGAATATCTTGTAATTGAATACTTTCAATAATGGCTATTTTGTCAAAAAGAATTTTATCATCTAGAATAAATTGTGAAAATTGATTAGCAATATACTCTAATGAATTCAATGATTGCAGATATTTTCCAATCATTTTTCGTTTTACTAGCATAAGATTAGTTTCAGTTATCTCTGGACTATTAGCAGCTTGAAGTAGAATTTCTTCCATTCTTTGTGCCAGTTTTTCTGGATAATCACTATCGCCACCGACAACAGCAAAATGAAAGCCACGATCTAAGTTAAACTCATAGCTAAAACTATCATCAAGCAGACCTTGGTCATATAAAGCTAAATAATTTTTTGAAGTATTTCCTAATAAGAGTTGCAAAAGCAGCTCAATCATTAGTTGATATTTCATTTTTGCTCGGCTTTCTTTTGGAACCTCTTTATCTATTCCTTTAATACCAAGCAACACTTTTGGCCGAACTACAGGCAAAGTTACTTGCCTTTCTTGAATAATGTCAGAGATGCTATCCTTAGGGAAATGACGTTTTATCGGCATAGAGCGAGCAAATGGCTTTGTTGCCTGATTTTCATAAATTAATGCCATTAAACCATCTGGATCGATATTGCCAACGACGACAAGTTTCATATTGCTTGGATGATAAAATGTATTATAGCAAGTATATAAATCTTCTGCAGTAATCTCTCTAATACTTTCAATAGTGCCAGCAATATCAATATGGAGGGGATGATTTGGATACAAATTTTCAATCATCCCAAAAAATAAGCGCCAATCTGGATCATCTTGATACATTTGTATTTCTTGTCCAATAATTCCCTTTTCCTTTTCAACCGTTTCTTTTGTAAAATAAGGAGACTGCACAAAATCAAGCAATGTGGTCAAATTAAGTTTTACTTGGTCTGTTGTTGAAAATAGGTAGCTTGTTTTTGTAGAACTGGTAAAAGCATTGGCAGATGCTCCCTGACTACCAAATTTCTGAAAAACATCTCCTTCTTCTTTTTCAAACATTTTATGCTCAAGAAAATGTGCAATGCCGTCTGGTACTTTGATAAATTCGGATTTATTTAAAGGAGTAAAATCATTATCAATAGAACCATAGTTTGTAGTAAATAAGGCATAGGTTTTATGAAAATCTTGTTTAGGAATCAAATAAACGGTCAATCCATTTTCCAAAACCTCTGTATATACTGTTTCATTGATTTGTTCATACGTCAATTTATGCATCTTCCTCAACTCCTTCCAAGAAGAAAATGGCTTGCAATTGAATAAGTGAAGCAACCTTTTGAATTTCTTCAATCGTTACTGCTTCCATTCTACGAATTTGTTCATCTATTGATAAATAGTTGGTAAATAATTTTTTTAAATAATTATTTTCAAAAATAGCTTGTACATTATCAAGCGATGATAAATATTGGTTTTTAAGCATAGCCTTTGTTTGTTCCATCTCTAGTGGACTGATTTTACCTAACCGAATATTTTCCAATTCTTCAGCAATTAAATGTAAAACTTTCTCACGATTGTTTCGATCAATACCTGTTTGAATTGTCAAATAACCACGAAAAGTATCAATAGAACTAGAAACATAATAAGCCAAGTTTTCTTTTTCACGAACATTCATAAATAACTTAGAATGTGGAAAGCCACCAAAAATACCATTAAATACCTGAAGGGCGAAATAGAATTCACTGCCGTAATAGATACCCGTATGATAGCCTAGATTCAATTTAGATTGGGCCAATACTTCTTGCTCAGAACGTTCTTTGATTAAATTATTATCAGACTGATAATAGAAAATATCATTATTCTCCGTTTTTCTATCTTCAAATGGCAAATCCTTAAAAAGCGATACAGCTTGGTCTTCAGTTACATCTCCTGTTATAAAAATTTCAATTGGATCATTCATTATTAACTGAGAATAGTATTTAGCCATACTTTCTGCTGTTTCCATTTCTAAGTCTTCTAAAGTTCCAAAGCTCGGAATTTGTTGACTAGCCGATTGATCAAAGTAAAGCTGTTGAAGTGCAAGAGCCGCATGAACTTGCTTATCCTCGTTAACACTTTTAAAATAAGCAGCTAAGTTTTTCTTTTCTCGCTGAAATGTTTCTTGTTCGAAAGCTTGATTTACAATATTTGGGAAAAAAAGAATTTCTTTTAGAAAATCTACCGAATCAGCAAAAATTTGATTATCATTCATTAAGTAACGTCCATTGGGAATTGTCATTGATACGTTGAGCCAATGATGATTGCCTTTTTTAGACGTATAGATACTAAAATTCGCACCGTATAATTCTGCAATCTTTTCACTTATTTTTACCTGATCAGGATAGTGTAAGCTATTTGTTTCGAGTAAGCTTGATAGTAATGTACGCTTTGTAATTGTTTTTTTGCATAATCGAGTAACAGAGCGAATAAGGATATGTAGTGTTTTATATTTTTTTGTGGGGACTACCTGTAAATTTACACCTTTTGCTAATTCAATAGTCACGTAATACTCACTCCCTATCTTTTTATTTAATGAAGCTTAAAAGTGATTGCTGCTCTGATCGTTAGCTCCAATTATTCTTTTGATCTCTTCCTGTTCATTATAACATAGTTTCCTAATTTTCTTTCTATTACGACAGCTTTCATTTTAAAATTTATTTATCTTTCGATATACTAAAATAAAGGAGGTTGAGAAATGCTAAAAGAATTTAAACAATTTATTATGCAAGGTAGTGTCTTGAACCTAGCTATTGGTGTAGTTATGGGTAGTGCTTTTACTGCCATTGTTACTAGGGTTGTAGATGGTTTGATTACGCCATTAATTAGTTTGATTTTTGTACTTATTACACATAAAAAAAATGCAGACCAAGCATTTGGTTCTATGGTATTTTCAGTTGAAGGTGTTCAATTTAGAATTGGTGATGTTATCAGTGCTGTTGTTACCTTTTTAATTACTGCTTTTGTTTTATTTATCGTAGTAAAACTGGCAAATAAAATAAGAAAACAACAGATTCAACCACCACCAGAAAGTGTATCAGATACAAAAAGCGAAGGCTATTTGGAAGATATTCGAAACCTACTCATGGAAAGGCAACAGAACAAAAATAATTAAAGCAATAATAAGCATTGACTTTAAAATAGATGAGTAGCACTTATTGTTATTAAATAATATTTAATAACAATAAGTGCTACTCATCTATTTTACATAACAACCCATCTAAAACAAAATAAAGAGCATGCCAAAAAAAATTAAATATACATACGTGCATTATTATTCTGTTCACCTATTAAATCTATTAGGAATATCCTTTTAAAAATTTTAATTGTTCTCAATTAGTGTTATGTATGTCATTCATTATTAGTTAAAGGAAGTGCAACAGTTTTTATCTATTACAAAATAATTTAAATTCTAATAAGATTTAACTTTGTGAATCAATATTATATGGTTCACCAATTTTTGCATCATCTGAAAGAACCATTATACCTTTTTTCGATGGTGCATTTTTGAGTCCTAGTTCGTTTGCAGAACAGATCATTCCAAAGCTTTCTACGCCACGCAATGCACCTGGCCAAATAATTTGTCCATCCGGCATCATTGCACCTGATTTTGCCACTATTACTTTTTGTCCGGCTTGTATATTTGGTGCACCACAAATGATTTGTAAAACTTCTCCATGATCAACTTCTGTCTGTGTAATCGATAGGTGATCTGAATTTGGCAGTTTTTCACATGTTTTAACATAACCGACAACAAATTTTGGTTCTTGATCATTTATCAATTTGTCAGTAAATCCAGATGTCTGAAGTACTTGATTAAGTTTATCAATCTGGGTATCAGACAGAAAAACCTGGCCTTGACCTTTGATTTCTCCTAAAATCTCTGAAACATTAAAAATGTTCCAAGCAACAACCTTCTCTGGTTCTTCCATTAAACTAATTTGTGTAACGTTTTCTTTTCGCTCAATTTTATTTTCTTTTCCTTCATCATTTTCAATAATTATTAGTAAAACATCACCAATATTTTCTTTGTTATATATTGTAATCATTTATTTTATTCCTTCCTATGCTTAAATTCTTGATCTATTCTGTTTTATATTAACAAAAAAAATTGCTTTCTGCATGCTATTTTTTCAACGAATAACCACTACAAAAAAGCAACCTCACTAGTTCTAGTGTAATAAAATTACCTTTCAACTAGAAAGTTGCTTTTAAAGTGATTTAACTCGTTGAGTTAACCATTAGAATCAGAGTGCACTATTAAAACATCGCAGGGAGCCTGACGAATCACGTAACTACTTACACCACCTAAAGTTAAACGTTCGACTGTATTGTTAATTCCTGACTGGCCAATAGCAATGACATCAATGTCATATTTTGACGGTAATTCTACAGCTAAGGATCTTTTTGGTGAACCATACACCAAAATCGTTTCTATATTACTAAATTTTACATCCTTGGCATACTTTTCACATTTCCTTAGTAATTCTTTTGAGTCTTCTGATTCTTGGTCTATCGAATTTTCAGTGATTGTTGGATAACCCATTGTGGAAAGTCCACTTTCCTCAACAATATGAACAACGACCAAGTGAGCATCATTTCTACGTGCAACTTCCAGTGCTTTTTTATACGCCTGGTCACTTTGTTCACTACCATCTACACCAACCAAAACATTCTTATAAACTTGCTTTTCCATCTATTCACCGTCTCCTTTTCTATTAATCCCTTCACTTCGTTCTATTAACTACAAATTATACTTTGAATGTTAAAAAATAGAAAATAAAATGCAAGTATTTAAATGAAAGTTCCCAGTGATAAATGAATGATCATAAAGATACTTAAAAAATAGAACAGATGATTAGAATGTCTAGTAATTTTCCAATCAAATAATAATAACATTTTTATAAAAAAGTTAATCATGTTATCTTTTACTCTGTTTAAATCATAAAAATACCAAAACTAAACTATTCAACAAAACAACAAACCAGTGATATAAATAAATCGAATTGTTAGGTGTTTAAATCGCATAATCACCTTAACAATTCGATTATAGAATTGTTTATCTTGTTATAAATAAATATTTCATATCATTAAAGATAATTGCAATGAGACTACCTAATCATTTAAAATAAATGGATCAACCAATGCTTTTTAAAAATTTTGCGATATCTTCTTTTGTTTTACGATTTTTATTTACTAAACGTCCCACTTCTTTACCATCTTGAATCACAATAAAACTTGGAATGCCAAAAATATCCCATTTAATAGCTGTATCAATAAATTTATCTCGATCAATTTCAACAAACTGGTAATCGGCAAATTCAGACTCAATTTCCGGCATAAACGGTTTAATGAATTGACAGTCACCGCACCAAGTTGCAGTGAAAAAGAAAACAACCCTCCCAGAGTTCTCGTAATTTGTTATTTCTTCTAATGAATTTGGATAAATCATTGACTAAAACCTACCTTCCATAGACAATTGTATCTACCGTTGAACAATCCAATCCTTTTAAGACTTGAATCAACATTTCTTTTGCTGCTTCAAAATCTTTAATACTAAACATCGTTTGATGTGTATGAATATATCTACCACAAACGCCAATAACCGTACTAGGGATTCCATTATTTGTTATATGTGCGGCACTTGCATCTGTTCCACCTTTTGAAACAAAATATTGATAAGGAATTTTATTTGTCTCTGCAATGTCTAATAAATATTCTCGTAGTCTAGGTAATAAAATCAAGCCTGGATCATAGATACGAAGTAAAGTGCCTTCTCCTAAATGTCCGAATGTTCCTTCTTTAGTTTGACTATCATCTGCTGCTGAGCAATCTACAGCAAAGAAAAGATCTGGTTTAAATTTATGTACAGATGGTTTTGAACCACGTAATCCAACTTCTTCTTGTACATTTGCTCCAGCAATCAATGTATGAGCGAGTGATTCATTTTGCAAGGCTTCAAGCGCTTCTAACACGATAGTACATCCATAGCGGTTATCCAAAGCTTTACTAATAATATTTTTATCATTTGCTGTTTTTATCGTTTCAACAAGTGGAACTAATGTGTCTCCCGGCCGGACCCCATATTGCTCTGCTTCTTCTTTTGATTCAAAACCAGCATCAAATAAAATATCGCTCACTTCTAAATTTCTTTGCCCATTGGTTCCTCTTAATAAATGTGGTGGCACTGAAGAAGAAATACATGGATAAACACCTTGTTTTGTTTTTAATGAAAAGCGTTGTGCTGAAACAACATAAGGATTCCAACCACCTAGTGGAACTACCCGAAATAAGCCATTTTCTTTAATTTCTGTTAGCATAAAGCCGACTTCATCCATATGAGCAGCAACCATCACTCTTGGTGCGTCTTTCTCTTTTGATTGCTTAATTCCAAAAATTCCACCTAATCCATCATATTGAATATCATCTACCAAGGGAGTCAATTGCCTTTTCATATATTGACGAATATCATCTTCAAAACCACTTGTTCCTTGTAATTCTGTCAATTCTTTAATACGTTGAAATGTTTTTTCTTCCATTTGCTGTCCTTTCTTGTTATCTTAAAATTAATTATCATTTATACAATGATAAAATAAAAGACTCACAAGAATTCCTTTCTAATTCGTTAAGTTAAGTTTATTATAACCTAATAATTTTTAATTGAACATTTTTTGTTTTTCGATATTCTTTGTTTTCTATGGTAAAATAAAGAATATTAAAACAGTTAACTACTTCCACTACTAGTTAAAGGAGGGATTTAAATGCGTGGTGAGGAAGAATTAGGATATTTTAAAGGTGGATTGACATTAGGAATTAGTCTAGGTGTTTTAAGTGGACTAACCTCTATGCTATGGTATCAGAAAAGAAAAACCTTATCGCCAGATGATGTATTGAAAAAAATTAAGAATGCTTTCTTAAAAGAAGGACCTATTGAAGGATCATGGATTGAATTTGAAAAAAACCATTAAGAAAATTTGCTGTACGTTCAAAAGTGTATACAGGGGGTATTTGTCGATTCGAAGATGATGAACTTGTTCATTATGAATTTTTGGCCGATGCTTACACAGGTACGGTTGTCTCAGTCAATCGATTGAAAAATGAATAGTAGTGCGAAAAAACATAAATAAAAATAATTAAATCGTAAAGATCGTTCATATAAGGATAGAACCTAGTCATTTAAAAGGCCCTATCCTTTTTTAATTATTTATCACTGCTAAATACTTTTCGCATCTTTATATGTGGAATATTATCTTCTAAGTAACGATCAGAAATTGCTTGAAATCCGAAGGATTCATAAAACATCTTCAAGTAAGCTTGTCCGCTGATTACAATGGGCTGATTGGGATATTTTTCGTTGATAAATGAAATTGTATGTGCAACTAGAGATTTTCCTAATCCGCTATTTCGATAGGTAGGGGCAATGAGAACTCTGCCAAAGCTAGCATAATCTTCATAATTTATCACTCTTGTATAACCAACAATATTATCTTTTTCATCTTCTAACCAGATATGCCAGGCAATTTCATCAAGTGTATCGATCTCTTGATAAGGACAGTTTTGTTCCACAACAAAAACACTAATTCTCAATTGAGCTATTCTGTAAAATTGTTCACTGGTTAATTCTTTTAATTGTTTTGTATAATAATTCATTGATAGACTTCTTTCTTAAATATTTTCTATTGATTGAAGTTATATATAAATTTATTTAATCACATTTTTTAATACCTAGCTACCCAAAAATCCTAAGTAGATCCTTTTATTTTATTAATACTCATCAATGGATGAATAAAATAGATAGACAGATTGATTCCTTATTAAAAATTAATTATATACATAAAAATAGGTTCTAAGGCACTCCTAGCTGAAAATAAATTAGAGTTAACTAAATTTAAAAAACATTTAGTTAACTCTAACCTATTTTTAATTACTTTTTCGCTTATTCAATTTTTCTAGATAATAAGCATTATCCATTTGTTGATTTAATGCTTAAGGCAATCGGTTTTCCTTGTGATTAACGATATCTTATTTCAAATAGTGGACTAACCGGTTTATTTTCATGAATTCGTTTGATTGCATCCCCGATTAATTCACTTACGCTAATTTCATCAATCTTTCCGATTTTTCTATCATCTGATAGATAAATAGAATCTGTAACAACCAATCGTTTAATCGCAGAATCTTCAATCCGTTGCAAAGCAGGTCCGGATAAAACTGGGTGCGTACAAGAGGCATATACTTCTTTTGCTCCAGCTTCCTTCAGAGCATTTGCTGCTAAAGTAATTGTACCCGCTGTGTCAATCATATCATCAATCAATACACAAACCTTGTCTTCCACTTGTCCAATAATATTCATGACTTCAGCAACATTGGCTTTTGGTCGACGTTTATCAATAATAGCAATTGGTGATTTAAGATATTCAGCCAATTTGCGGGCACGTGTTACCCCGCCATGGTCTGGAGAAACAACTACAACATCGTCTCCTTGAATCTCACGTTCCAAAAAGTAATCGGCAATTAATGGTGCGCCCATTAAATGATCCACAGGAATATCAAAGAAACCTTGAATTTGAACAGCATGGAGATCTAACGTTAACATACGGGTTGTTCCAGCTTTTTCAAGCATGTTTGCAACCAATTTAGCTGTAATTGGTTCACGAGACCGAGCTTTTCGATCTTGACGTGCATAACCATAATAAGGCATAACAACATTAATTGTTTTTGCACTAGCACGCTTTAAAGCATCAATCATAATGAGTAATTCCATCAAATTATCATTTACCGGGCTACTTGTTGATTGGACCAGATATACATGTGACCCACGAATACTTTCTTCAATATTAATTTGAATTTCTCCATCACTAAACTGATTAACTGATGATTTTCCAAGTTCTACACCTACGGCATTAGCAATCTTTTCGGCTAATGGACGATTTGAATTAAGAGAAAAAATTTTCAACCTCGGATCAAAATAATGTTTCGACATTAGAACCTCCACTTTCTTTTTCAGGCAATTACATAAACTTTATTTCCTTTTAAATAATAGTAGTCATCACAAAATAAATCAAGTGATTCAGAGAAAGTTTAGTTTAGATAAGGAAATTTTTTCGCATAATCTGATTTGTTTATCTGTTTTGCACGCGCAATTGCTAAATCATATTTATTAACATCTTTTGTAATAATTGAACCAGCAGCAATAACAGATTTTTCAGCAATTTGAACAGGTGCAACAATATTTGTTGATGAGCCAATAAATGCATAGTCGCCTACAGTTGTTCGATATTTATTCTTACCATCATAATTAACAAAAACAACGCCACAACCCACATTAATATTTTTTCCTAAGCTTGCATCACCTACATACGTAAGATGTCCAACTTTTGTTCCTTCATCAATAAAAGAGTTCTTGACTTCAACAAAATTCCCAATATGGACATGTTTTCCAATTGTTGCATTAGGCCGCAAATGTGCAAAGGGACCTACATCTGACTCACTATGAACCTTGCTTTCTTGAATCACAGAATGTTTCACTACTACTTTATCTTCAATAATACTATCGATAATTTCAGAATGTGCACCAATGATACATTCTTTGCCTATTTTTGTTTTTCCCTTTAATTGAACACCAGCTTCTATAATTGTATCTGGTCCTATAGAAACTTCTCCTTCAATATACGTGCTTTCAGGATCAATAAAGGTTACACCATTCATCATATGCATTTTAGCTAAACGTCGTTGCATGATTTTATTTGCTTCTGCCAAAGCAACCCTGTCATTCACACCTAAGGCTTCTTCAAAATCAGCCATTTGAAAAGCAGTAACAACCTTACCTTTATTTTTTAAGATTTCAATTACATCTGTAAGGTAAAATTCACCTTGTGAATTATCTGTAGTGATTTGAGATAAGGCAGAAAATAGATCGCTATTGTTAAAACAAAACATTCCAGTATTGACTTCCTTGATCAACTTTTCTTTGTCATTCGCATCTTTTTGTTCAACAATTTTTTCAACAAGTCCTTTGGCGTCACGGATAATTCTACCATAGCCGGTTGGTTCTTCTGTATATGCAGTTAAAATTGTTGCACTTGCTTTTTGTTCTTGATGGTAGTCAAATAGATTATTGATTGTCTCGGTTGTTAATAAAGGCGTATCTCCAGTAACAACCAGAGTTATTCCTTCCTTATCACCTAATAATGTCTCTGCTTGTAAAACAGCATGCCCTGTCCCTAGTTGTTCTTCTTGAAGAACATATTCACAACGTTCATTTAATTCTTCTTTAATGGCTTGTGCACCATACCCAACAATGGTAATAATTTTTTGTAGATGTGCTTTTTCTACCTGGCCTAAGACATTCTCTACCATAGATTTTCCGGCTACAGAATGTAGTACTTTATATAGATTAGACTTCATACGTGTTCCTTTACCAGCAGCTAAAATAATTGCATACCGATTTTCCATTATTTTCACTCCAGTTTCTATTTGCATTTTCTTTTTAATATATATTTTTTACATTTTTCCTATAAAACTCTAATTTTCAGTGTAGCTTACTCTAGTCGTTTTTTCAACTAAACTAGTTAGGAAATGGTTTTTCTATTCTATTTACTTTTAAAAATAGAACCCATCAATAAAGAGTTTTTTCTCATTTTTATTCTTTTATATTTTCTGCATATTTCAACTCATTCTTAATATCAAATAAGACATAGAAATTAAATTTCTATGTCTTATTTGATATTAAATTTAATTGTGTTTTTAAATTAGCGTGTTTCCTGACCAATAATAAAGGTAAATTGACATTCACAAACCTTCTTGCCTTCAACATATGCTGCTGCTTGTGCTGTTCCGATTGTTTCACGTTGTTTAATAATTTCAAAATGTAATTTTAATACATCTCCTGGAACAACTTTTTGACGGAATTTTGCTTTATCGATACCACCAATATAAGCAGTTTTGCCATTAAATTGTTCAGTCTTTAAAATTAGAATCGAACCGGCTTGTGCCAAAGATTCAAGAATCAAAACACCTGGCATTGTTGGATTCCCTGGAAAATGTCCTTGGAAAAATTCTTCATTAATTGTTACATTTTTTGTTGCAATAATTTTTTTATTTGGTGTTAACTCATCCACATAATCAATATAACAAATTGGATATCTATTTGGGATTAACGCCATAACCTCTTCAGCTGTTAGTACTTTTTCCATTTATTTTTCCTCCCATTTCTTCATACAAATGACTGCATTATGCCCACCAAATCCAAAAGAATTGCTGATAGCATATTTTGCATTAATTTCTCTAGCACCCTCGCTAATATAATCAAGATCACAAGCTGGGTCAACAACTTGGTATCCAGCAGTTGGATGGGCAACTCCTTCTTGCAAGGTTTTTATACATGCAATCGCTTCAACACCGCCTCCAGCACCTAACAAATGTCCAATCATACTTTTTGTACTTGAGACAGGTATCTTAGCAGCATTATCACCAAAAACACGATGAATAGCTGTTGTTTCAGCTGCATCATTTGCTGCAGTGGATGTACCATGTGCATTTATGTAATTTACTTGTTCAGGTTTGATTGTCGCTTCAGTTAATGCTTGTTCAATTGCGCCAGCTGCACCACTACCATCTTTTAAAGGAGCCGTCATATGACTTGCATCGCAATTATTACCATATCCGACAATTTCACCAAGGATCTTAGCTCCTCTTCTTTGTGCATGTTCTAATTCTTCTAGTATCAACATTCCAGCACCTTCACCCATAACAAACCCTGTACGTTCAGCGTCAAAGGGAATCGATGCCCGATTTGGATCTGTCGAAGTACTTAAAGCACTTAAAGCAGCGAATCCTGAAATACCTATTTCACAAACCGCAGCTTCTGCACCACCAGTGACCATCATATCCATCTTACCATTTTTAATTGCTTCAAAAGCTTCACCAATAGCATTTGTAGCAGATGCACATGCTGTTACAACCGTTTGTGAAGGTCCCTTTGCACCAAGACGAATAGAAATGTTACCAGCAACCATATTGGCAATAACCATTGGAACAAAGAAAGGTGTCACCCGTTTTGGACCCTTTTTATCCATCACTCTTACTTGGTCTTGTAAAGTTGTCATGCCACCGATTCCACTGCCAACAATAACTCCCAATCTTTTAGGGTCTATTTCTTGTTCTGATAATCCACTATCTTCCAAAGCTTGTAAAGCTGCAACCAAGCCATATTGGGAAAATAGATCCATTCGTTTATATTCCTTTCTATCCAATACTTCTTGAGGATTAAACTCTTTTACCTCACCAGCTAAAGTAATTCCAGTTTCCTTAGAATCAAATTTAGTAATTGGATTAAACCCTACTTTTCCTTTTATCAGGTTTTCCCAATATTCTTCAACAGTATTGCCTATTGGAGTAATAGCTCCCATTCCAGTAACGACGACTCTTTTCATGATTTCCTCCGTACTTATAATGCAATTTTTAGAATAAATATATCATTCTTACCAATAATTTTTTAAAATTAAGTAAAAATAGTTTGACTTTCAAAGTATTTTAGTTAATAATTCAGACATCAAGAAAAATGCATACCTCACAGAATTGTTTAGTTAAGCATTCTTATTCTTACACAGATGATACCAGTTGCATTTTTATCCGTCAACTTAATAATAAAATTAATTTTAAACAAGAACTGATAGGTAGGCGTTTTTCAAATTAAATGAATAAAATAAAGGAGTTTCTCTATGTTTTTAAAAGACAAAAAAATTGTAGTGATGGGTGTAGCCAATAAAAAAAGTATCGCTTGGGGATGTGCAAAAGCCTTAAGAGAACAAGGCGCACAAGTAATTTATACATACCAAAATGAGCGTATGAAAAAACAAGTGGCCAAATTAGCAGATGAAACAGACATTTTAATTGAATGCGATGCTGCTTCCGATGAATCCATTGAAAAAGCATTTACTTTTATTCAGGAATCTGTCGGAAAAATTGATGGTCTTGTTCATGCCATTGCTTTTGCCAATAAAGAAGAATTATCAGGCAATATTAGTGATGTCTCTCGTTCTGGTTACGCTTTAGCACAGGACATCAGCAGTTATTCCCTTTTAGCTGTCGCGCATTACGCTAAACCTTTATTGAATCCAGGTTCTGGTATAGTTGCATTAACGTATTTCGGTTCAGAGAGAGCTGTTCCAAATTATAATGTAATGGGCGTTGCCAAAGCTTCTTTGGAAGCTGCAGTAAGATACCTAGCTTATGAATTCGCTGTTAATCAAGTCCATGTTAATGCAATATCTGCCGGTGCTATTAAAACGTTAGCTGTAACAGGTGTTAAAGATTATGATCAATTAATTAGAGTGTCTAACGAACGTGCAGCTGATAATGTAGGTGTCACAATTGAAGAAATAGGTAATACTTGTGCCTTTCTAGTCAGCAATCTTGCTAGTGGTATGATCGGTGATACCATTTATGTAGATAAGGGTGTACATCTCATTTAATTTTATTATTATTTATTTATATGATAGACATTTTTCAAATTTTTATTAAATTTTAATTTTGTTAATTATTTTTAACTATATACCTAACTTACAAATATTAGAATGGTTTTGTTTTTAACTATTCATCTGTTTATGATAAAAATAAATAATCATTCAGTAAAATATAAACTAATTAAAAAATATTCAAAATATCAATATAGGTTGATATTTTGAATATTTTTATTTGATTTATCACTTAAATGGTTAAGAAAAATAATAGCTTTATGCTACATTCGTAATCTACTCATCTCTTACTTAAAAAGTAGTAAAGTAATTGGGTACTTCTTTTAATATCTTATTTTCATCACTTATTTTAATTACAAAAGATCATGTTATCAGAATTCTCTTTTATTGCTAATAATTGTGAATCATATCCTTTAACAGATATATTTTAATTTTTAAATAAATAATTTAAATTTTTATTTAAAATAAGTAATTTCTTCTGCAGGCAGACGAAAAGATGGGTGACCTTCTTCCACTGCTTTTCCTATAGCAAGAATAAGAACTGGCATATAACGATCTTTATTTAGGTCGAATGTTTCCGCCAATTGGTCAGCTTGAAAATAGCCGATTGGATTTGTATCATATCCATAAGACCGAGCAACCAACATTAACTGCATAGCTGCCAAACTACTATCAATTTTTACAATATCATTCATCTCTTGTTTTGAAAGATTTTCATAATAAGGAATAAATGTTTCTAATCCCTTATTCTTTTCTTCTTTTGACATCTTTCCTTCTTTATAGGCTTGATCACAAATTCTTTCACCGTACTTATAACATTCCATATCACCGAAAATTAAAATCATAGCTGAAGAAGTATCATTTTGTTTGATATTTGGGCCAATCAACGGTCTTAATTTCTCTTTTCCTGCATCACTTTCGACAACAACAAAACGCCAAGATTGCATATTAACAGAAGAGGGTGCTGCCGTTGCTTTTTGAATAATTTCAAGTAATTCCTGTTTGTCAATTTTGACATTTTTGTCAAATTCACGAATCGATCTTCTTTCAAATACAATTTTTGCAAAATCATTTGTCACTGGTTTTTCCATAAGATCCCTCCTAATTTTTATTCTATTTTATCATGATCAACCTTTTTTTCTTTAAAATCAAGAAGATTTTTATTGTAGCCAAAACAGAGGAAGCAATCAATGGAATAAAATTTCCTCATCTTTTATATAATCAACTATATGCCTAACTTAACTATATACCTATAGATAAAAGGCAACTATATACTTGGAATTTCTAGGGTTAAATAAAAAATTAAATGTATAATATCATTTCAAAAATAATTACAAATTTGAATTTTTGATTTTAAATTTTTATTCTCTATGTCTATCTTTATTTATAAATATAACTTTCTATCTATCTCTTCTTTTGTTTATTTGATGATTATTGATTTGTTTTTTTAGAAATTACTAGTTCGGCTAGACGGCATTTAACCTAATGAATTAATTAATACAGAAAAACATTCCAGTCTATCATTTGCATAATAGACTGGAATATTTAATATTTGCTTTGCTTAAGAATTACTGCTTTAATATTGTTCCAAACGGAATATCTAGTTATAAAATGTTTTATCTTTATACCAATAATCCATTGGACATTTCTTATGTTTTAGACTAGCACGAAATCGACAATAACAACCACATTTTGTGCAGGTATTTTCCACTTTAAAAGAACATTGATTGCAAATTGTTAAGCGCTGCTTGACAATTTCTTGGTTAGCTAAATCTATCTCAAGACTCAACTGCTCATCAATTAATGCATCAACCACTTTCTGATCGAATGATTGAAGTCGATCACAATTTTTACAACCTATTTTTGTCATTCGCCTAGTTGGATTGTTACTACCGACTTAGCTGGAACCATTATCGTTAATTTCCCATTTTCTAGCTGACAATCATTAAAATCTTGAATAATTACATCTTCTGGATGATCAAAATCATTATAGCTATTCATTTTTTCACCAGTTAAATAGCGACTAGAAATAATTTTAGACCAATTACTTTCAAAATCAAAAGTAATGGCTTGGTTTTCATCAAGGTTATAATTACAAAGTGAGAGATTAAGCATGTTATTTTTTTTGGAAGCTGTCATTGTCATATTTTTTGGTAAATCTCCATACATTTCAACATGTGCTGCTTCTTGATGGATTTTATATAGGTCAAAGACATGGTAGGTTGGTGTTTTAATCATTTTATCACCATCTGTTAAAATCATTGCTTGTAAAACATTAACCATTTGAGCAATATTTGCCATATGAATACGATCGGCATATTTATGAAAAATATTTAAAGTAATGGCTGCTACCATAGCATCACGTACTGTATTTTGTTGATATAAAAATCCTGGATTGGTTCCAGGCTCAACAGAAAACCAAGTGCCCCATTCATCAATGATTAGACCAACACGTTTTTCTGGATCATAAACATCCATAATTGCTGCGTGTTTTTTTATAAGTTCTTCCATATATGCTGCTTTTTGACAGGTAACAAACCATTCCGGTTGATCAAAGTCAATTGCACTTCCTTTTTCTTCCCAGCCTTTTGGATGTACATAATAGTGTAGACTTAACCCATCCATCAACCAATGAGCATTTTTCATTAAAACTTCTGTCCAGTGATAATCAGCAACGTTCGCTCCACCAGCAACTTTATAGATTTTTTTATCACCATATTGACGGACATAAGTCTGGTAACGACGGTATAAATCAGCATAATACTCTGGACGCATATTTCCACCACAGCCCCAATTTTCGTTACCAACACCAAAGAACTTCATTTCCCAAGCTTTTTCTTGTCCATTTTCTTTTCTTAAATCAGCCATTGGTGAAATGCCATCCATCGTGATATATTCAACCCACTCAGACATCTCTTGGACTGTACCACTTCCAACATTGCCATTCACATAGGCTTCACAGCCCAGTTGCTTAATCAGTTCAAAAAATTCATGTGTGCCAAAGTGATTGTTTTCAGTAATGCCACCCCAATGTGTATTCACCATTTTTTTTCGTTTTTCCTTTGGACCAATACCATCTTTCCAATGATACTCATCTGCAAAGCAACCACCCGGCCAGCGTACAACAGGAACCTGAATATTTTTCAATGCTTCAACGACATCGTTACGTATCCCATTTGTATTTGGAATATTTGACTCTTCACCTACATAAATTCCTTCATAGATACAGCGACCTAAATGCTCTGCAAATTGACCATAGATATACTTGCTAATTGTTGCTCCCTTTTTTTGATCTAATAATTTTATCATTTTTATTCTCCTTTAAAATTCATCTCTATTCCCGGCTTACCAAAAATAGGAAATCCCTGTTTATCCCATGTAAATGTTTGTGCATAGGTATGACGATTTGGATTTGAAAGTGGGTCTGTAAAATCATTTTTCTTAGGTCTGGCATGAAAAATGAGAATATCAGTTTGATCATTTTCCCCTTTAGTAAATGAGTTATGTCCTGGACCATAGAATTGAGTTTCTTCACAAGTTTTAAAGATAGGATCTTGTAATTTATACCAAGAAAAGCCATCTAATAAATCACTATCCTTAAATGCCCATAATAATCCCATAGCGTAATTTTCATCTGTAGCACTTGCTGAATACGTAATAAAAACTTTATCTTTATGCTGAATAACAGCTGGTCCCTCATTTACTTTAAATCCAATTTTTTCCCAATTATATTCAGGAATCGATAATAAGGTTTGTTTTCCTTTAAGTGTCCGAGGATTTCTCATTTTAGAAATATATAAATTTGAGTTACTTGGAATTCTTGGGTCTAATTGAGCCCAAACGTAATACAATTGTTCTTTATGTGTAAATATTGTTGCATCTAAACTAAAACTATCAAATTGGGTCGTAATCTGACCTTTTTCTTGCCATTGATTGTTCATTGAGTTTTCCTGAGCGTTTTCAATTACAAACATCCGATGATGATGTTTTTCGTTACGTAATTTACTATGATCACTTGCTGCAAAATAAATGTACCACTTGTTGTTTAAATAATGAATCTCTGGTGCCCAAATCAGCTGACTTTGTATGCCAGTTTCTGGTGCCTGCCAAACTGTTACCCTTTCGGCATTCTCTAAATGATCTAGTGACCTTGCCCGTCTTAGTTCAATACTTTTATAGCCAGGTACACTCCCAGTAAAATAATAATAATTATCTGTATGTTTATATACCCAGGGATCTGCTCTTTCTTTAACATTTGGTTGCTTACTTTTTGCCAATATCGTTTCCATCAAATTTCTCCTTGTTTTCTAAAATTGCTATTTTATCTTGTTCATTTCTATTGCTTATCTAGAATCTTAATGATTTATCTCTTTCTATAGGTATTTATTAAATCCCTTAATAGACATCAGCCAACTATTTCCTATTTTTAATTTTCTCTTTTATTGAATATGACTATTCGTTTTCATTTCTCTTTATCAGTGAATATTTTATTTATTGTAAATTGTTTTCTTCGCATCGCTTTATTTCTAGCCATATAAAGCGTTAAAGTAATTAAATAAAGAAGAATACCAATGATATCAACAGATATAAAAGAAAGAACGAGACAAAAACTTAACCAACAAATCATCTTTTTATCAATTGGAGATCTATTTATTGTATGTGCCATAACTAGACTAATTAATCCAATACAGAAAATAAATAATCCATAAATCATAACTACATGAATGACATTGTCTAAGAAACTTGATGAAAAATAGGAAGTCTGTTGATTTTGATTAAAAAGATTACTGCCTTTTTCTTCTAACCAATTAGAATAACCAAAAATAGTCAACAATGAAGTCAGAATATTCCAGATTGCTGCGGCAATCAAAAATCTTTTTTCTGTTTTTCTATTCATTATTTTCACTATCCTTTTACACCTGAATTTAAATTCATTGATTGAACAAAATACTTTTGAGCGAAAACGAATAAAAGTAAGGTGGGAATAATCGCTAGAAAAGCTGAACCCATTAATTGACCAATCAGACGATAGTTTCCATAGATGTCTTGTAACAACAATAGTCCAGCTGTAACCGGCATTTTGTTTACATCATTATAAACAATTACTGGCCATAAAAAATCATTCCATGATGCTGAAAAAGAAAATAATCCACAAACAATTAACACAGGACGAATCATCGGCAACATAATTTTTGAATAAATTGCAAATTCGCCAGCTCCATCAATTCGAGCAGATTCATCAAATTCTTTTGGAATACCACGCATAAATTGACGAACCAAAAAAATATTTCCCATTCCGGCTAATCCAGGAATAATCATTGCAGCTGGTGTATTTACCCAACCAAACATTTGTACAATTTTATAAGATGGGATAATATTTACAATTCCTGGAAACATTGAAATACCTAACAATAAAAAGAAAATTTGGTCTTTATATTTATAAGAAATTCTTGTGTAGCCATAAGCAGTGAAAGAAATAACAAAAACAACTAAAATAGTATGTGTGGTGGCAATAAATAAAGAATTACCTAACCATCTAACAATAGGAGCAGTTGAAGTGTTGTTTAAAATTTCAATATAGTTTTCAATTACCCAATGTACAGGTAATAATCGAAAGCCATCTGATACGACTTCTGTTTGTGAGCGAAAAGACGTTGTCAAACCAAATATAATTGGAACTACCCATATAATGGATAAAACGGTTAAAAAAAGATAGGCGATCCATTTAGAAATTGAAAAATGTTTTTCCATGGGTTTTTCCTCCTAATCCGCATTTCTATTCATAATATAATATTGAATTGCTGAAACAACTAAAATAACCAATCCTAATAAAACAGCCATGGCAGAAGCGATCCCTGCAATCGGTTCCCCATCTCCGAACGCCAAGCTACGGATATACATCATTAACACACTAGTCGTCTGATTTGGTCCACCTTTTGTTAACATCAAAGGTTGTGCAAAAACATTAAAACAACCAGCAGTTGTCATTACGACTGTATAAATTAATGGAAAGCGGATGCCGGGTAATGTAATATGAATTAATTTTTGAAAGGAACTAGCACCATCAATGTTTGCAGATTCATACAAGTCTTCACTGATCCCTGCAATGGCTGCTCGATAAATAATCATATTTCCGCCAATACCACCCCATAAACTTACAATAATAATTAAAATCCAAGCATAAGGTTGCTCTGCTGCCCATGTAATATTAATGCCAAATAAATTGCTTAACATCCCTAATTGTGAATTAAAAATCAACGACCAAATCAACGCTGCTGCAGAAATAGAAATCAAGCCTGGTAAATAAAGAATACCTTGAAAAATACCTTTAAGTTTTATTTTTTTGTTTTCTAAAGCAGCTGCACAAAGTAAGGGAATAAGAATTAATAAAGGTACCATAAACAATACAAATAACAATGTATTTTTCATTCCAATAGTAAATTGTGCATTAAAAATTGAATCATGATTAAAAATAGCTTTATAATTATCTAAATCAATCCATTTTGGACTAGACATCAAATTCCACTGGGTAAACGAAGCAAAGATACCATAAATGGTAGTAATAAGAATAAACGTAATAAATAATAACAAATGAGGCCCAATAAAAGTCCAGAATTTGACTGTTGTCTTATGATCTTTCATTTTTATCTACTCCTTTCTTTTACTTAATTGCATTCACCTGGTCTGTTACAAATTGTTGCATTTTTTTCATTCCTTCATCGATACTAATATTGTTGTACACAATATCAAAACAATATGTATCAATCGCTTTTTGAACATATGGATAATAGACATACGTAAAGACATGTAAAGAATCAAGTTCTTTTTTACTGGAAGTGAAAAAAGATTGTGGGTATTTTTTAAATTCTGGTGCTTCATAAACCTTTTTACTTGCAACAACTTGCCCAGCTTTTGCCCATTCCATTGAATTATTTCGTATATATTCTAAAAATTTTGCAATTCCTTTTTCTTTTTCTTTTGTTCTCGCTTTATTTTTTAATAATGCAAACATATGTGAAGAGCCTCGATTGTTTATCTTATTAGGACTTGGCGAATAAACATTAGTTACACCATAATTTAACCCTTTGACCTTATCATGAGCGGTAGATGTCCATATGCCATCTTTAGAAAACAAAACATGTCCAGACTGAAACATAAGATAACCATCTTCTCCATTTGGTGTCATTAACTTTTCATCTGCTAACTGCTTAATTGATTCAAGCGTTTTTTTTCATCCCTGGCGTATCTAATGTTGGGTTTCCTTTTGAATCTTTGATATCTCCTCCATAATTGACTAGATTGGATAGAATTACCCAAGAAAGCAAAGCGTTATTTACAACAAAATCTCCAGGTTTCATTTTTCCTTGTAAAGAAAGCATTTCATCAAATGTCACTACCCCGTCATCTAAAAAGTGTGTAATGCCATACTTTTTTAATAAATCCTTGTTATAATACATTGCACTAGAATGGATATCTAAAGGAACTGTATACTGGACATTTTTATAGGTTCCCGCTTTCCATGCCTGCGGAATATAATTTGATTTTTTAATATTCGGCTGCCATTTCATAACATTGTCCATATTATCTAACATATTTGCTTTAGCAAATCCGGGTACTCGATCTGCATGAATAATAGCTAGATCAGGAATATCTTTTTTAGACGCCATAACAGAATAAATTTTAGTATACATATCTGAACTTACAACTGCATAAATTGGATATTCTGGCTTTGTTTTATTGTATGCTTTTACCATACTATTCATATATGTACCGTCGTCTCCTACAAGAGGATTCCAAAATGTAATCGTTTTAGATTCTTTTTGCTGACTACAGGCAGTTAATAATAAGAAAAAACCAACTATCATAATACTGTAAACCACTTTTTTCTTCATTCTCTTCCTCTCCTTTATCATTTAATCTTTCTATCTATTCAATAGAAGTAAATTCTAGAAGCAAACTTTGAAGTAATCTCATATTTTTAACATATCTATTAAGTAAAGATAAAAATTTTCTAGCAATATCAAAATAAAAAAGAAACTACTAAATTTCAATATATATATGCTCTTTTTTATAAATATAAACATTAATATATCCTCATTATATATTTTTGTAGTAAGCGTTGTCAATAAGATATAAATTATATTTTGTTAAATAAAAAAACGATTAAAAATTAATATAATTATTAATTGTTTTCACCTAATACCTATTTATATATATTATTATCATTATTTATAATATAAATTTATGAATCGTTTCAGCATTCTACTAACAAACTTCTCTTTTTTAGCTAATAGTTATTTTAATAATGAGTTGAAGAATTTCAGATCCTATTTTCCATTCTAAAAATAATTTTAAACTTTTCATAAAATTGAAAAATATTAAACTTTATTCACTACTCAGAATAAGATGAATAAAAATCAATAATTATCATTAATAGTAATATTGCTTAATCTACAAATGAAGTGTAAAATAACAGCCATATAAAAATTAAATCTCAGCTTGATATGGCTAACTAAAAAATACAACAACCAAATAAATATCAAATAGTTTTATTTATTTTGTATAATACTCTTGAAAAATAAATAAATTTTAATTTGATATTTTTATTTTTAAATCTATTTATCGGAGGAAAAATGCAGTTTATTTTAATCATAGGAGCCATTTTATATTTTATTTATGAACAATTTGAATTTTCAAAGGTTTCAAGATTTAGTCTTTTGACATTACCAATCATTACATTTGTTCTTTTTTATCGTTCGTTTTATTTTTCAAATCGTAATTTTTTTATTTTATTGACTATTTTCATAGTTGCCACTGGAATTGGGATTTTTCAGACACTGAACACTTAGGTCTATGAAAAAAATATTCAAAAATATTTTTATACAAATGATGTAGGTGAGGAGAAACAAATTTATGAAAAGATTATTTTTTCTAAGGGTGGCACAAGCTATCTAGTTGGATGGTTATTATTGTTTATCTTTCAGATTATCATTGGTGTTTTAATCGATGCTGTTCCCATTTCTTTCCATGGTACATTTGAGGAGATCACGAAAGAAATTCTCAGCGATATCTTAGAGCCTTATCATATCTTTAGAGCCAATAATACATGGTATACTTGGGCAATTTATTCTATTTCTAATTTAGTTTATTTAATTTGTTCGTTAAGAAAATATCCAATACTCAAAAAAGTCATCTTTGAACAAAAAATAGGTTAAACAAACTATCCATTTATCATTGATGACCTATTAGGGATTTATTTACAAATATAAACGATAAAGAAATTTAAGCAAAAATAAATTGTATTATAAATGGTTACCAAACAAGCCACCGAAAAAGGCTTTTATACTTTCAAAAGCTGTTGCAAGAAAACCTTTTGCTTGTTCCATCTGTACACCGTATTTATCTTGTAGGTCTTTTGTGATATTATGTGCTAATTTTTTATAACGAGAAATACTTTCCTTATCTAAAATTGAATTTTTATTTTGAATATATACCTTGGACAGAGAGACCAATCTTTGAATATCTTCCTTATTCAATTTATCTTCCAATCTTGCATTTTTTATTGCATGATTTACAATTTCCTCAATCTGTTGATCAGTGACTTGTTTATCCTTAATTTCTGCTAATTGGGTCTTAATTTCAGTTAAGATAGCAGATAATTGAGTATCCATTTTGGCTTTATCTTCATAAGATTTATCTTTCATTCCTGTATTATCTATAATGGATGCTGTTGTTTGCAGCTCTTCTTGTGCTGTATAAACTTTATCCGGGTTTAAGGTCACTCCCTGGTCTTCCAGTGCTTTATAAAGGCCAGCCAATGCAGATTCTCCTGATACTGGACCCACAGAATCCAATGAAGCCACCCGAATTTCTAAATTCGAGACACCAGCAGTAGTTAGAGGTGTTGTATATCCTGCTTCTGTAACTAAAACAATATTCTTAGGTGTTAACACCTTGACAACATTTTGTCCCTCTCTAACTGTACGTGTTATGTAAACAGAAGAAAATAGTCCAGATGTCTTTGCTCCAATGATATGTAAGTAATGATCTACGTCGCTGCCTTCCACTTTTAAAGTTTTATAATTTTGTTCTTTGATTTTTAAAACATCTCCAACGGCTTTTTCCTGAGTTTCATTTAAGCCACCACCAAATGCCAATGTAGGTGTTTGAAATAATTTTGAACTATCAATGGATATTTTAGAATCAGACGATTTAATCTTTCACAAAAAATCTTATATTATCGAGAATTCCCCATAGATTTAACAAAAAGTGAGTATGAAATTTGTGAATTTTTAGCACGAAATCATGGACAGGTATTTACAAAAGATCAAATTTATGAAGCTATTTTTGGTTATGATGCAAAAGGAGATAGTCAATCGATTTCAACTCATGTTAAAAATATTAGAAGTAAATTTAATCATTCAGAGAAGATTCCTTTAGACACACATTGGGGTATTGGTTACCTATGGAAATAAAAAGCAATTATTCACTAAATCGCTTATTCATAAACTTTCTTTTCTCATTAAGTATTTTTCTAACCATGGGAATACTGATTCCTATTGCTCTATTTCTTATTTCCTTAAATCTTGGTTATATTACTCCAGCAAACCAGGGAGAAAAAGACGCACAAACATTAATAAATAAAATAGCAAGTGAACAAACATTTAATAAAAAAGATGTTTCATCTTTAAATAGGTATCTTATAGTATCAAAAAACTTTACAATAAAAGATACCAACATGCCAAAAAATTTACAAACAAAAGCCATCCAGTTTGCGAAATCAAATAAACAAAAAAATACCCATTTTACATGTATAACTATGGGTAACCAGACAATCGTTTTATCGTTTAAAATTAAAGCGATGTATACAAATTCTTTTTTAAACAAGTATTTTATTTCACCAGAATTTATTCTAATATTAAGTATCATCAACGCTATTCTCATTGTAACTATATTGGTTAGAAGTCTTTCCAAAAAAATAAAGGAAGAACTTTTGCCCATTGGTCTTGCTGTTAAAAAAATCGAAAATAACGATTTAGATTTTCAAGTTGGCCATTCAAACATTAAAGAATTAAATCAAATTTTAGAAAGCTTTGAAGAAATGAAAAATTCTTTGCAGCAAGCTTTAGAAAAGAAATGGCAAAGTGAACAAAAACAACGTCAACAACTTACAGCACTTATTCATGATATCAAGACACCTTTAACTGGTGCAATAGGTTGGTCAGAACTTTTGAATGAAACAGTGCTTACAACGGAACAAGCAGCATACATCCAAAAATTACAGAACAATCAAGCTTCCATTGAGCAGTTAGTCAACTCATTAATGGAACTAACGCTTGATAGTAAAAAAATGGAACAAAGTATTCAATCTTATCACTTAAAAAATTTTGCTTATGCGTTGAAAACAGAGATAACCGATCTAGCAATGGTAAAAAGTATTTCTATTCAGTCGATTGAGAAGATTGACAATCCTATAGTAAACTTTGATTATCAACTCCTACACCAAGCTGTGTTTAATATTCTTTCTAATGCAGTTGACTTTACACCAATAAATGGAAACATCTGGTTAACGATTACTAGTAATCATACTAACTTTTCTATTCAAATTGAAGACAGTGGCGTGGGATTTACTCCTGAAGTTCTTGTACATGCAACGGATGAATTATATATGGGAGATTCTAGTCGCTCAGGAATCAATCATTTTGGTATGGGATTAGCTACTGCTAAAAATAATAGTAAACATCTAAATGGTCACTTAGTACTTGGTCGTTCAAAAATTTTGAATGGTGCTTCAGTAAAGATTACTATTCCTACCTCTTTATAAATTTTGTTTTTTTAGATTGATTTAATACTTTCCGAACTTGTATTTACTTCTTTTGTTTTAACTATTTCTCTAATTTTAATCATTTTTCCTACCCAATCGAATGCCTATTTAAAAAATACTTTTCTAGGATAGCTCATTGAAAATGATTAGAATACTTAAATAAAGATTATTGAACAATGAGCAAGAAGAGCAACAGAACAAAACAATAGATGAAATGAACTAAAAAATAATAATGGTTATATATACTACCAATACTATAAAGTGATCTTTAACAAAGATAGGTGACTTGAATATCGTTGATTAATTATTCAAATACATTTATTCTATTGAAACTGAATAAATGGTGAAATGAATTCAAAACAATATAATGGTAAATGGTAATCTGATTGCTATTATATTGTTTTGAATTCATCTTTACTTCATCTATAAATCAAATTATTGATTTATAGTACATTAAGAATCAGTTGACGAATTCCTTTATACAATAAAAAAATTAAGCTTTTCTAGCTAGCTTTTATTGATCTACACTTTTCCTTTTTATTTGAATTGAAAAATAGACCAAGTACTCAATATGTACTTGGTCTATTTTCTAATAAATCTCTAATAACTTTTATTTTTGTTCTTATTTTGTAAAATCAATAACCATACGACCTTCAATATTACCTGCTTTCATTTCATCAATAATATCATTGATCTCTTCAAGTCTGCGAGTTGTTACAATTGGTTTGACCTTCCCTGCTGCACCAAATTGGAATGCTTCTGCTAAATCTTGTCGTGTACCTACAAGTGATCCACTCACCTTGATTCCATAAAATACTGTCTGAGGAATTGAGATTTCCATTTTATCATTTGGTAAAGCAACAGCGACCATTTTACCCATTGGTTTCAAACTGTTCATTGCAGCTTCAAACGCCGAACGAGCCACAGCACAAACAATAGCTGCCGAAGCTCCACCTACTTTTTCTTGAATGATTGCTGGAGCATTTTCATTAAGTGAATTAATGATCATATCTGCACCAATTTTTTTTGCTAAATTTAATTTGTCATCATTGATATCAATAACAATAACATTTGCATTAAAAACATTTTTTGCAAATTGAATGGCTAGATTTCCAAGTCCCCCAGCTCCATAAATGGTAATCCATTGCCCTGGTTTAATGCCACTAATTTTGATTGCCTTGTAGGTAGTTACACCTGCACAAGTCAGTGAACTTGCTTGGACAGGATCTAATTCATCTGGTACTTTGACTGCATAATCCGCTGTAACAATGGCTTGTTCCGCCATACCACCATCAACACTATAACCAGCATTTTTTGCTTCATGACAAAATGTTTCATTACCACTTACACAATATTCACAATGTCCGCATCCTTCAAAGAACCATGCAACTGATACCCGGTCCCCTACCTTCAGAGATGTTACATCGCTACCAATTTCTCTAACAATACCAATTCCTTCATGTCCTAAAACTGTTCCTGCCTGATTTCCATAATCACCGGCTGCTACGTGTAAATCCGTATGACAAACACCACAATACTCCATATCAAGAAGTGCTTCATTTTCTTTAATCGGACGAAGTTCTTTTTCAACTAAATCTGCATATCCATCTGGATTTTGACGTACTACTGCTGCTTTCATAAATAAACCTCCCTATTTATATTGTCAATGTGAATACCTCACCCTATTAATATATCACTTTTGTAAAACTTTTCTAGGTCAATTTGTATAATTGTTTACAAATTTAAAATTTTTTTTATTTTCATCTATATTAAGTTGGATCCATTGCAATTTACCTTTGGTTTGCCAGTTTAATTCTTTGATCAATGAATACCTTTTATTGGTTAATTCTTTAAGATTATAGTTACATTTGTTCAAAAAAATTAAATTTTTATCTTTATAATTTCTTCAAAATTGGTAGTTAAATTAATAGTGAGAGATGTATTTATGATAGAAAACTATAAAGTCTATAAATATTCTCAAATTACTTTTTCTTTTTCGAATAATACGAATGAAATTATTTTCATTTCTACCTCTCTTTTATCTAAACCGAAAAGGTATGTGGCTCACTTTGAAAAACAAATAAATACTAAAAGAATACTATCAGTAGAATAAGACAATTACGCTAGTTTTTGCTTCTCTTGTTAATAATTTCTCTAGGAAAAACAAGAAATAAACCAATTATTTAAAGCTTCTTAGAGAAAAATTAAAAAGCCATATATTCCTCAAAAATTAAGTTTGAGGAACTAACCCATCAAATAAGAGAAAAAAACCAAACAAAAGATATTAAAATTCTATTTTAAACAAAATAAAGGAGTGAATGTAATGAAAGGATCAGTAAAAAAAATAGTACAGGTAGAAAATGTGACAAAAATCTATGGAAGAACAAAACAAGAAGAAACAAAAGCACTTAATCATCTGTCTTTTGATATATATGAAGGTGAATTTGTAGGTATTATGGGAGCTTCAGGTTCAGGCAAAACAACCTTACTAAATCTTTTATCCACATTGGATTCTCCAACTTCAGGAACTGTTCAAATTAATGGTGAAGATCTAACTCAATTGCACGGCAATAAATTAGCTAATTTTCGTAGTAAACAAATCGGTTTTATTTTTCAAGACTTTAATTTACTAGAAAATTTAACCGCTTTTGAAAATATCGCAATTCCCCTTTCTCTACAAAGAAAGCACCATCGATACATAACTGAAGCGATTGAAAAAGTAGCAAAAATACTTAATATCCAGGACATTCTAAAAAAATTCCCATCTCAATTGTCCGGTGGACAAAAACAACGAGTAGCTTCTGCAAGAGCCTTGGTAACAAAACCTAGTATTCTATTAGGAGATGAACCAACTGGATCCCTAGATTCAAAAAGTGCGTATGATTTATTAAATAGAATGAAAACAATCAATCAAGAGTTCGGTGTGTCTATTCTCATGGTGACACATGATCCATTTTCAGCTAGTTTTTGTACACGAATTTTATTTATCAAAGATGGCAAATTATATAAAGAAATCAATAAGAAAACAAATAGACAAAAATTTTATGAAGAATTATTGAATCAACTTGGTAAATTGGAGGATGAAAAAAATTGATATCTTTAAAACTAGCTTTTTTAGGCTTAAAAGGTAAATTGAAAGATTATCTTATTCTTTTTTCTGGTTTAATTATTTCAATAGGTGTCTTTTATATGTTCCAATCTTTAGCCCATAATGCATCTTTAAATAAAAGTACACAACTCGGTTCTGTTTTTACCTTAATTTTTCACCTAGGAACAATTCTATTGATCATTATTACGCTTGTTTATTTTATTTATGCCAATACATTTTTATTAAACTTGAAACGTAAATTATATGCCGTATATATGATGTTGGGTGCAAATAAAAGCAAGATAAGTTTGCTCATTTTTACCGAAACAATAAGCATTGGTATCCTTACCATCCCAGTTGGACTTTTAATAGGTATGGGTCTAACTGTTCTTGTCAATCAATTACTCATTAAAACATTAGCTATCCACAAAAGCTTTATCTTATATGCTGATTTTTCTTCTGTTCTTTCAACTTGTTTATTTTTTAGTTTGTGTTTTTTATTTATGGCTATCATGAATGTGATCGCCTTATCAAAAAATAGCTTGATTTCCTTACTTAAAAAACAAGAAAAGCCTGAATATAAACCATTTAATTACTGGCTTATCCTAACTCAATCTATTGCTGGATTATTCTTTCTAAGTATCGCTTATTATCTTATGATACACTTTATGCAATTTAAATTTATGGCTCTCATTGGTATATTAATAATCATTCTACTGGGAACCTATTTTACGATTCATTCACTGACCATTTTGTTACTAGGAATTTTACAAAAAAATAATTATTTTTATTTTAATCGATTGAATTCTGTTTTTATTGCACAATTAACCTACCGAATCAGTAACTACACTCAAGTTTTATCGATTGTTTCCTTACTTTTTGCCTTAGCACTTGGAGCATTAACAGTTGGTGTTGGTTTTAAAAATGAAGCTTACGAAATAGCAGATGGAACCTATTATTATGATATGGTCATCAACAATGCAAAATCATTGTCTTCTGAAAAATTATCGATACTTTCAATTCAAAATCAAACGAATTATTCAATAAAAGAAGACGCAAAAAGCATTTACTTTCTTAAAGAGGATTTTAAGAGCCACCCATTCATTGTAAATCAGGTAGCTTTTGATGGAAAAATAAACCAACAAAAATTTTCAGCAACTACTCTGGAAAAAAATCCCTATGCCATGATGTCTTTACGAAGTTTACTTACAAATAAACAACAAGCAAAGGAAATTCTCTTTTTACCTAGACAATCCCTTAATAAAATCAAAGCACCTTCCAAAACAGTTACTTTGATTAAAACAACGAACCTTAAAAAGAACCTACCAAAAATTAAACAACTTATTCAATATATGCAGCCAAAAAAATCAAATAGCTCCAAAGATAATTTATCTGCTGAAACCAATCAAAAGTATTCAAAGTATCAAGAAATTCGAGCTATAATGGTTGGCTTTGAATATATGGGCTTTTTCCTTAGTTTTTCTTTTTTGGTTATGCTTATTAGCTGCCTATTATTCAAAGTTTTATCTGGTGTCACAGTTGATAAAAGCAGGTACCTCATTTTAAGTAAATTAGGTGCATCGAAAAAGGAAATTAAACATGTTGTTTTCAAAGAACTACTAGCTACCTTTTTACTACCAGCTATTCTTGGCGTTATTGATGTTTTATTTGGATTGCAACTATTTAGATCTTTGCTCCTTAATCCCTATCAAACGATTATTTTTCCAATTTTAATATTTTTAATGGTCTATATTTTTTATTTTTTAATTACTTATACAATGTATATAAAATCATTGTTTAGTCATTTTAAATATTGACCTATTCATTTGTATACTGATGAAAAAGCTGTCTACATGATTTTAAGATTAGTTACGATTGAAATGTGATGAACAAAATTTTTTTAGAAATTCGCATCTGTTTGCAATTTTTAGTGAGACTTCTATAGTTATTTATACAAACCAATAACTACCCAACTATTTATCAATATCATGTACGTTTATAGATAATATTATAAATTGCCTGCAAACTGAATCATTTGCTCTATCTTTTATAGACATATAAATATAAGGAATCATTATTATTACCAATAATGATTCCTTATATTTTAACAAGTAACGTAATTAATAAGGTAATGTACATTCGACATAATCACCAATAGCATGTGGAACGGAAAAAATTAAGACAACTTCATTATTTGTTAGATAGTATTGTAAATCAGAAGTAGCAGGAGTCATCTCTTTATTTGATAGCAAGTTATCTATTCCATTTGGAAATATTGCTTTAAAATCAATGTCTTTTGCCTTAAAAGTATTCATTAATTTATCTTCAATAGTATGTTTAACTGTATCATTTAAATTCAAAATAGCATTCAATGGCACTCTATTTCCATTCTTTAAATCAATAGTTATTCCTGACTTAAATTGACGTGGATAGGCGGCTTTCTCAATGTTACCAGAATAAACAAGTGAAACATAATTACTATTTTGCAGTGTTATTTGATAATCTGCTATCAAATCTTCTCCATAAATATCTTTCAATTCTTGTATATAAGCTTGAATACTTGAATTGATCACTTGATTATTATCATAGCTTGAAAATTGTGGATATTTTATTGAAGTATTTGAATTTTTTATAATTGAAGCGTGTTCATTTTTTGTGTCAACATTAGAGTTAGCATTTTGATTGTTGTTTTTTACCACTTCATTTTTGGTATTAGAATCAAAATTCTGATTATCATTTTTTGTCAATTTATTCTTGGTGTCTTGCTTGTTTTTATTTTCGAGCTTCTTATTACTTTTTTCATCTTTATTTTGCTGAATCATAATGTTATTTTTATTTTCTGAAACTGCATGATTCCCTTCAGCTTCTTCACAAGCAGTTAGAGAAATGGTTAGCCAGCCCAATGAGACCAATACAAAAATTTTTTTCATAAAATCACCATCTTTCTTGTTCTATCTCACTTAATTTTAAAAATTTTATTTAAAAATAAACAGTGTCAATTCTATTTCTAATAAATTTTATAACAAATAGTATTCTAGACTGAAAAATCGATCAGAGTATTTTCCGATTATGAAAATTCTGAGTAATCATTATTTTTGATAATAATACATATGGATATATTTTAGATTATTGAAATGAGATAATTATATATTTTAATTTATAATAAATATAATACAATAATTTAAATAATCCTAAAAGAAAAATGGAAAAAATTTTTTACAATTTTGACAATAATAAAATAAGCTAACACTATTAATTTATACTACCAATTCGACTTTAAACCTTTATATTCTAAACTACTCTAAGTTTTGATTGATTTTACATATAACCAAATTATTCATAGATCTGATTAGATTATTTCTAATTAGATCTCTACCAATGATTTTTTCTTATATAATTTTTTTATGAATGCCTGACTTTCTATATTTTTTACTTTTATGGTTGTTTCAAATAAGTATAATTCTAGACTTAATAGATTATTTCAATTATATCTACCTATAAAGATAGTTGGTAATAGTAACTAGCCATATAGAAATTATAAAATTAATCCTATTTAATCTCCTAGGCTTGATTGTTAAAAATAATAAATATATAACTATTAATTTTAAATATATATATAATCTATGGTTGATTTTAATTAATAAAAAGTCTATTATATATGATATGTGATTATTAAATTATCTATTATTTTATTATAAAAAACTCTTTCATAATTTTTTCGAAACTATTATAACTGTCACGATTCTATTGATGAAATTACAATCTATACAACAAATTTTAATGCGAATAGCTGGATATAGTGTTATAAACATACTGTATCTAATAATTGTGTATACCAATTATTATTCTATTCATATTAACCAGAGTTCAAAAATTGTAAATCAGGTAAATGTACCCGCTTTTATATTAATGAAATTAATGGCTAAGCTACTATAGGTGTAATATCTGAGATCTGGCTTCACTTTATTACAATCCAACAAGCTTTTATTAAATTGTATTTTTAACCATGAAAAAGAAGGAGCAGAAATGCTCTCTTCTTTTTTAGGAGGTAATTATCAGTATGTATAATAAACTAAAAAAATTACTAGCTATGATTACTATTTTATTTATAGCTTTATTAGGATTACTTTTTCTAAAAAATTATCAAAATCAATTGTTTGGTGGTCAAAAAGAAGTCGTATCTGTTGAGAAGTCTACTGTTAACTTTAAGAAAGACATTAAAAAAATAGCAGAAGATAATGATAACCTTATCGCTCAAAGAATTGTAGAGGCAAAGAATAATTTTAGTGGAGAAGTAGAAAATACCTATGTTCCAATTGGTAAAGGAGAACTACCTTCTAATTTACCCTTGCAAAAAAATAAAAAGCTGATCAAGAATAGTCCAGTTAATACGCTATATATTATTGTTAAAGGTAGATTAACAGTTAAAGAACTTGCCAAAAAATTAAATGCCCTAAACAATCAAGCAATAGTTTTTCCAACGAATTATCGACTTATCCTATTAAAGTTGCTCAGTTCTATTCCCCAAGTTTTAATGATCATCCTAGTCTTACTCATTGCTTTTTCTTCTTTAATACTAGCAGAGTATATTTCGAATATTAGATCAATAGGGATTCGACGATTGTCAGGTGAGGGCAAACACACAATTGCACTTCAAAGTACATATAAAGATAGTTTATTCCTCATCGTATATACTCTTGTCATACTCTTTAGCATAATTATTGTCTTGAAAATTTTTAATTTTTTATCTATTGAATGCTTTCTAGTCATTACTTTTCCAATTCTGTGTTGGCTTTTCTTACTCCTTATAATAAATTTTTTTCTTTCTAATTTATTCTATTATATTCTTCAAAATCAACCGATTAATCTATCGATTAAAGGAAAAGCACCTATGAAGTTGATTTATTTAATGGTTTTTGTCATGCAAATCTTTACGTTAGCTTCACTCATGTATTGTGTTTATGGGGCCATGAAATGAATAATGAGCTGTCTCTCCTACAAGCAGGTAAACATGCTTGGGAAAAGTATCCTCAATTATTTCAAATAACCCAACTTGAAGATGGTGAATCCGTTACAAAAGAGAAAAAAAAGAGAAGCCTATAAACAATTATATCATTCTATAGATATGATGATCATACAGAACAATTTAGATAGTATTACATCATCAACTAATCCAGATCAGACTTCAAATGTTTTATATGTTAGCAATACGTTTATCAAATATAGTCCTATTAAACTATCTAAACAATTAAGAAACAAGATTAATAATCTTTCCCCTTTTGAAAACTTCATATTAATACCAGAAACTCAGAAGAATAATTACTCTTTTTTAAAGAAAAAATGGATAAACAATATAGAAAACGAAGCAAAATCATCTGCTAAAGATAATAAAGTTGTCAATGCAAACATAAAAACAACAGCTGGATTGTATGAGAATAGCGCTAATGTCTTTGTTTATCCTGTATTTAGCAATGGTGGACAATTGACATCTAATGAATGTTTTGTGCATCATCCAATTATTGTTGTAGGAACGCCCTATTCTAACCTAGCCATGTATCCAGATGGTTGGAATGTTCGAATCACACAGCCGACAAAAGTCACCGAATTTATTAAAAAAAATAATTTAACTTCGTATATGGGATCATTAACAAATGGTTTATTCTCGATCAATGAAAAATTTAATTCAGTTAAAAATAAAAAAGAAATATTGCTTATTTCAACGATTATTAGTATTGTCAGTTCCATTTTATTATTGATGTTAATCAATACAATTTATTTTTATCAAGGGAGAAAAAAATTTTTTATTGAAAGGTTAGCAGGAAAATCAATGCTTGCTATACATAAAAATTATTTAATCGTAGTGGTTGCTATTAATGTCTTTATTACCCTAATTTGTCTATTTTTACGTGCCTATCTTTTAGTAACACTCACACCAATAATCTACCTATTATTGATTTTAAGTATATTCTCAATTCAATTAAAAAGAGAAAAGCAACTAAATATTTTATATCTAAAGGGTGAATGATATGATTGAACTAAAAAATGTAAATAAATGTTTCGATGATAATGTCATTTTTAATCAGCTTAGTTATCAATTTTTAAATGGAAAAACCTATGCTCTGATCGGTGCTTCTGGTTCTGGAAAAACGACTTTACTAAATATAATCGGCAAACTAGAAACAGCAACCAAAGGAGAAGTCATTGTTGAAGGAACTCCATTAAAAAAAATAAAAGAAAAAGATTATTTTAAAAATTATATTGGTTATTTGTTTCAAAATTATGGCTTGATTGAAAATAAATCGATAAAAGAAAACTTAGATTTAGCATTTATTGGTCAAAAATTAATCAAAACCAGTAAAATAGAAAAAATGAAAGAAGCGCTGCGACAAGTAAATCTAACTTTAGATTTGAGTAGAAAAATTTTCACCTTATCTGGTGGAGAATCTCAGCGAGTTGCTATTGCTAAGATTATCTTAAAAGATTCACCCATTATTTTAGCGGATGAGCCCACTGCCTCTTTAGATGAAACGAACAGTCAGGAAATCATGGAATTAATTCTAAAACTTCAAACTAAAGAAAAAATCATTATTATCTCTACGCATAATCCAAATGTTTATCAAATGTTAGACGAAATTATCAATGTAGAAGAATACAAAGGAGAGTAAAATGAAACCAAAATTTACCTTAACCAATATTTTTTTTCAAGTAATGATTTTTATCCTATCCGGATTTATTATTATGACTCAATTTGGGTCTATGCGACAACCTGTTAAATTGTTTGTACAGTTTATTTTTGTGCTTTGTGTGTTTTCCTTAATCATCAGTATATCTAATTATATTAGAGAAGAGAAAGACTAAGCATCGTTGAGAAGGACATTAGCGCTGAAAGAAGCTTAATAGAAGCAAAAAGGTTAGTCGTTTGAAAAATAAAAATTTTTTACTTTTAAATGAATAAAAATAATTACTTATAAAATGGTTCGTCTTCTTCATTAAGACGATAATCCGTGAACCAGATAACTACTTATCTAGCTATCATTAATCAAAACTGAAGTAATTAACAAAAATAGTACAATATTCAGGATAACTGTAAACGTATTTACAAAATGTTATATACTAGTAATCATCTAAAAAAGCAAAAATGGAGATACCTTTCAATACAAAGCGATTCAAGCAGATAGCTATAAAAGAGCATTAAAAAATAACCAACTAACCCACTAGAATTAATTGGTTATTTATTTTTATTATTTTTTAAACTGTATGTTATTAAAGACAGCTATCAGATCGATTGGAAGAAAAAAGTCATTTTTTATAGTGCGATTCATCTCTATCACATCGATTGAATATGTTCATCATCATACAATCTACTAGATAGACTACTATTGAATATTAATTTCAGCAACCAGACCTGTTTCATCTAATCTATAAACCGGTGTTCCAACAAGTATTGCCTCGGCTTCTTCTTTGAGCCACATTCTAATCGCTTCATTCAGGGTGGTTTGATCAAGCGAACGGAAGAAACTATCTCCCTTATAAAGATCAAATCCGGCTATTCCATCATCGGTAAATGTTACCTCGCCACCACATTCATCTTGAGAGAGATGAAGAGCATTAATGCCATAGTAAAGGGCAGCATTTGATAATTCTTCTTCCGTTAATGTTTCTTTTTGAGTTGTCACAATAGGTTCCTCACTGTCATCCTCGTCATATTCCATTGTTACAAAAGGATCATCAAAAACATCTTCATCATAATCTTCATATGGATCAAAAGGCATTTCTCCTGGGTAGGTTCTATACTGTCTATGTTTTGATAAGAAACGAATTAGACGGTAAATACCATATAAGATAAGCAAAAGAAATCCAATTTGAACAATAGAAGCAAAAATGAAAGTGAAAGGTGCTTGTGTGAATCCACTACCATAACCACCATCACCGTAATCTCCATAACCATAGCCACCGCCATATCCAAAGAGGTGACCACCAATCCAACTTCCAATACCTCCAGCAATCATACTAGAAACAAAGGGATGGCGATAGAAAAATGAATTTCTTGGATAATAATTCCTAGAATTTCTGCGGTAAGAACGGTTACGTTGGCTATGTGAACCTTTATTTCTTCTGACAGTACGGTTTTCCTGTTCATGTTTTTGTTTGGTTTTATTTTTGATTCGATCACTTGCATGAGGATTATATGTACGTCTGTTTCCTTTGTAGCCATTATTATTTGTAGTTGAAGGGCTCTTACGACTTCCTCCATTACCATGAAAGCTGCCATGATAGCCACTCCGATTTGGTGTCACTCTTGTTGTAGAAGGACTTCGATGAAAACCGCCTGTACTACCACCACCATGAAAGCCACCATGATAACCTCCTCCACGACTACCTCCTATCCGAGCAACGCTTTTACCAAAAAACGACGATGAACCCACCGAAGTATGGGATCCTGCTGCACTTACTGATGTAACCTGCATGAAGAATAATAACAACACAGTAAATAATGCTATTCCTTTATTTTTCATAAAAAATTTCCTCTCTTTTATTATATATTTAAGATTGTTCTATATCTTTATCTTCCTATTCTACAAATACATACTGATTTAAGATAAAAAGAAACAGTCATATATTTTAAATGTCATTCATTATGATAATCATTCAATAGAACAAGAAAATAAATGAGTTATTTGAGATCATTAATGTATTGTATACTTCTATCTGCTTGCTTTTTAAATGATTGATTCATGATAAGAGTTTGTAAACATAATCAAAGTAGCTCTTTCTATTGGTATAAAAAATGAGTTGACTATTGATTATTATACAACATAAATGCATAAAAATAAAATAAGCAATTTATTGACCATTTAAAAAACTTATATCTAGATGCCATTTTTGGTTCATCTTTTTCTTATTTGGTTAATATCCAGAACATCCATACTAATTATAGGGATAAAAATATTAGTTTTTCCTACTAATAAGGAAAATTAAAAAACAAAGTAGTCTTTGCAGACCAAAAATAAGGTAGTTCCATTAAATCAAGTTGTCAATTAGATTTAATTATACAAGTTTTCTGCTATTAATTTCTTAGTTCCAGTTTTAGATCATTTATTTTACTATTTTATCAATAATTTACTCTTTTTATTCATTACATTTATGAACCCATTTTACTGCTTTTTGTTCATAATAGTCTATATTATTTTTATATTTTTTAATTATTTTAAACAAATGGATTTATTTATATTTATAACTATAAATGTTTTATTTAAAATAGATTTATTGAGGTATCATTATTAAACAAACTATACAATAACATTTTATTTCATAGTTAATATCATGTATTACTAAGCCGTTAAAGCTATACCACAAATAATTAATTCTAGAATTATCAAAAAATTGCGCTCATGTATTTTGGAAAGTCTTTTATTTCAAAAAAATATATTAATAAATTTATAAAAATACTAGAAATATATTCAACAATTTATATCATGCTAGTAGATTTTGAAAATATCGATTAAAAAATCTATGCCATTTTAATTGATAAATAAAATCAAAAAATAAATAGTCTATTATCTGTTAATCAACAGATAATAGACTATTTAGATATGAAATAATACCAATAAAGTTAACCTGGCACTTCTTCCAATGTCCATGTAATCGTTGAAGTATACGTATTTGCTTTCATTAATCCTGGATCAAAGCAAAATAATACTCCCTTGTTTTCTGTCCACGATATTGTTGGTTGTGTTTCATTTCCATCGCCTGAAGCAATTTGTTGTTGAGCTGCTAAACTTATTCCAGTTGAATCATTTTCATTTTGCTTAAACGTTAAAGCATTTGGATATTCTGTTTGTTGGTTATCTTTTGTAGAGGATGCTTGTGCCAATAGTTTCCACTTTTTCTTAACCGTATTATTGATGGTAATCTCCCAGTCTTTATCTTTTCTATTGATTAACTGAATGCCAGAATGAATATCTGTGTCATTAAAGTCGATTGTAGGAGGAACATATTTAAAACTTAAATCATCTACTACTGTAACTGTAGCATCTTTATCGACCTTGTCAGTTTTTCCTTTGTAGGTATAAGTGACTTTATATACTCCCGGCTTATTTGTATCGATGTTATGTTCATATGATATACGTGGATCATCAAATGAAACAGGGTTTTTTTCTTCATCAGTGGCTGACACAAAATTTTCTTTTGGATCCCAGTTGTGTACTCTATAAATAGTAGTATCCTTTGTTTTAATGGCTGCTTTTTGTGGTATTTCATTAAAAGATAATGCATTCACTTCATATTGTGCTCCCGTTGATGCCGTAAATCCCCAATAGACCTTATTTGTCGGGAAAAAACTATGATCTTCATTTGGACCCCCTTTTTTTACATTATCATATCTAAAAATAATACTTTCAGAATTAACTAAATTGAGTGATTCATCAAATAATTTATAGCTTAGTGTTCCTTTAGATCCACCATTAGGTACATAATCAAGTGCCATTTTTCGCCATTTCCCATTTGATAGGTTTTCATAAAATGATTTATAATTAAAGTGAGTATCATCTCCAGGTCCCATGAAGGCAATATGATTTTTTGATCTGGATTTTTAGAATCACGTCCATTACCATTGTAATAAGTATCAAATTCCAAGATGAGATAACCTGAACCATTACTTGGACTAGTTATATCAGGTTTTAAGGCACCTAAATCTCCTCCATTAAATCCTAAATGATTGCTTCCAATAGTTTGCATCATAAATGTCATTCCATCTGCAGCTACACCTTGCTGATTACCTAAATATACCCAGAAACTAGTCCTAAATGGATAATTTAAATCTATCTGATTTTTCCCCCAAATGGCACCATATTGAGTTTTCGCATTACTCATTTGTAAAACGTTCTTTTCATCATTATATTTAATACCTACATTATTACCAGTAATTGGATTGCCAAATATATCTTCTAAATTCAACCCCTGCTCAGGTGGGTGGGTCAGGTACATCAAATAATTTTTCTGCTTCTACAGAAGCGGGCAATAAGAATAGAAGCAGTATCCCTAATCCTAAACTCCATATTCCTTTTCTTAAATTATTGTTCATAAAATTTACTCCATTTATTTTTTATATTTTTATCAATAATAGCTACTTTTCTTTAGGAATTTATATAAGCTTGAATTAAACATTCTTAATTCTATAAAATTAGAAGAAAATTCTATCAACCAAATAAAAAATTCAGAGAAGTCCTCTCTGAATCAAAATTAAAATTTCTTATTTTTCCTCACTAACTGTATTTGATAAAGAGGTCATTTTCTAAATGAGAAAAGACATATATTTTCTTATTTAATTATTAAGCAGGCGTATCTGTAAGCGTCCAATTTAAATTAGCCGTATAGTTGTCGGCATATTGCCCACCTGGTACATTTAATTTTACTGTTGTAGGGTCTTCAAATTCATCGTACCAACTGCCCATTCCAGTATCTTTGTTTGCCGTTAAAATAGTTTGAGCGCCACCATTAACCTGCAAAGTAATCGCTGATGAGGTAGGTGAATGGTCATCATTTCCATTATTTGTATGTAACTTTCCTACAGGGAATTCAACAGTTGCACCTTTTAATAAATGGTTATTTTCTCCCTTAAAGTCAGACAAGCCGACAGTAACTTTCCACCCTGCGCCAGTACCACGTTTATCTGTTACCTGAAGTCCTTGTTTATAAGGAACATCTTTGTCATTTTTCTTAACAATAGAAGAAGTAGGAACGGCTTTTCCATCTAGTGCAATCGTTCCAAAGTCAAAGCTTGAAACAGCATCCAAGGTTAATATGCCTTTTTGACCAGTTGGATCTGTTGGATCAGTCGGATCAACAATAGGGGGATTAGGACCACTTGGTTCAGTTGGTGCTTTCAAAGTAACGGTTGATTTACTATTCGCAACAGTTGCCGTCGTGTTTTCTGCTTGAACATTTTTCGTACCTATACTCATTCCCAAAAGGGTTAATCCTACCATACTAACTGCAAATTGTTTTTTCATTTTTTCATCTCTTCCCATGTTTTATTTTGGTGTATCAGATAGTACCCAATTCACTTTTGCCTTATACGCTACATTTGATTTAGCGACACTACCAGGTACGGTTAAAGTAATGTCTTCTGGTTTTTCATAGACATTTATCCACGTTCCTTGTCCGGTATTCTCTGCTGCATTAATGACCAATTGTGCATCGTTATTATTGAATACAATATTTTTACTTGTTGGTTCCTTTGAAGTATTCGTTGATTCTGTTCGTAGAACAGCATTTTTAATAGAAAGGACAGTACCTTTTAATATTTCTGTTTGATTTGTTTTAGCGTTTTTACCTGTAAATTCACTGATTTGAGCAGTTAGGGCCCATCCAGCTCCTGTACCACGATTATCAGTTACCTGAATATAAGGGTTTTTATTGATTGCATTATAGGTTTGTTCCTTGCCTGAAATAGCTTGTTCACCAAAATGAATATTTGAAATAAAGTCTAACGACAAGGGACCATTGTTTCCTGTTCCAGGATTATCTGGATCTGCTGGATCCGTTGGATTAGCCGGATCCACTGGCTTAGAGGGATCTTCTGGATCAACCGGCTTAGTTGGACCATTTCTAGGAATAAATTGAACATGTGCATTAGTATCTGTTTTGCTCAATGGATGAGTGTCATCCGCAAAGACCTGTTTACTAATTGCTAAATTTATATTTAGCAAGATAATTCCAACGATCAATAAAGAGATTTTTTTATTCATAATAGACGATTATTTCCTTTCTTTTTTAAGAATAACAGTAGCATAGAAATGACAATGAGACTTAAAACAAATGATAAATTTCCTTTACTTAACTGTTCATTTGTTTTTGGCAATCTTCCTTGCCTCATTTTTTCACTATCTTTTTTCTCTGCATTTTCTTTTTTTATTTCTTTCTTTTGTGTATCTTTATCTGGTTTATCTTGTGATTCTTTAAATATGATTCCTACATGGCTAGTATAATTGTCTTCGGCTCGTACATTTTCTCCTCTCATCATACTCATTATTCCAAGAAGAAGTATTAGCCATAAAAAATGTCGAGCAAATCTTTTCATCTTACCTTTTTCACCCCCTTTCAATGTTATTGCCAGCTCTATCGGTCAATACTTGTTGCTTACCTATATTAATTAAGAGTGTTGTTTTTTCTTTAATCGGTAAACTAGATAAATAATGACAATTAATAAGAATAAACTGAATCCAATTAATAGATAGCCCCATACAGGAAACGATTCTTTTTCCTCATGAATGGCTTCTTTATTTAATTGATTGACCTTTTTATCTTTTATGGTAAATTTTTTGGAAAATGTCCAGGTATATTTTCCTTGTTCCGCTTCTGCTTTTAAATGTAACGTGTATTTTCCTGGTTTGATCGTTTCCTCCAAAGGAATTGGAAATCGAAAGGAAGAGTTTGGTGCCATATTCATTTCTGAACGTTCTGCAGTTTTATAGGACTTTTTCTCGCCTGCTTTAGTGATGGTTGCTTTCACCTTTAGATTACGTAAAATGGTTGGTTGATCGTTTTGTAAATGAGCAGTTACAACTTGCCTATAATTCATTAATTCTGGTTGTACCGAACGTAATTGAAGACGCGGAGCTACGTTAGTCGTTTTTTCTCTTACCATCAATCCGATAACATAGGAATATTGATTTTTAATCATCACATTGTTATTTTTTTGTTCTTGTTTTTGCTCTTTTTTTGCTAAATGAATCCCACCTAGTATTGTTCCCTTAATTGGTTTCACCGGCATATCAAGTTGAAAGGCCACTTCTTTTTGTTCATTTGGTGCAAGATGGATCTCTTGTTTATTGTTCTTTACAATATCTTCGATGCCAATTTTTAAACTGGGATCTTTCTTTTTCGCATGTTGTGTATAATCAATTACGCCATTTTGATTGGTTTGAGCATTATTAACTGTTGCAAGTAAGGTTTCTTCTTTGTTTGCTGAGTTCTTAACAGTTATTGTAATTGTCTGTTTTTGCTCTGGTTTCATTAATAAATCAAAATAGGTTACCTGCTTATCTTGTTGGTTTTCTGGTAGATTGGCATGAACTGAAAAATTCATATCTGCTGCTTGGCTTATTCTTGGATTAAATCCAATAAAGAACATACTAATGAATAAACCAGTCATCATTATTTTTAATTTTTTCATTTTATTCTTTTCTTAAACGCTCCTTATCGATTATTAAAAATATTGTTCAAAAGAATTCTTGTTGAATTATTTTTACCAAAATATTTTCATTTTTTTTACTATACAATTAAATATTATGAAATAATAAACATATTGTCAATATGTATTTTTATTTAGCATGAATTTTCCATAATTATAAAAGATAAATAATATAACTAAGGGTATTTTATTTTTATTTATTTCCTTAAAATAATATTTTTTTTAAATTATTTCAGTAGATAAAATTAATTTTTTGTCTAATTTTTGTGTATTCGATTTCAATATTAAGGCTATTTAAGGGATTATCTAACTAAAAAATAAATTTTATTGTTTTATATGTAATTTGTATAAATTATTTATTACATGCAAAATATATAATTTTATTTATATTAAATTTTTTACTATGATTTTTACCTAGAGATCGTTTTCTTTGTTGTTTTGATTTATATAAATTGATTAATCACCAATTATAATCTGCTCATACTAGATTTGTTAATAACTATTATAGGTATATATTGACATCTCATTTATAAAATAGAATTTTTCAAAAAATAGATTTACATCAAAATTAATTTGAATTAATTATTCTAATGCTTTTCATGCTAGGTAGTAAGATTAGTTTTCTCGTCGTAGTAGAGTACTGAATTTTTCATAAAAACACGCAATTAATTATCTTCTCATCCTATTTTTCAAGATCATTTAATTTTAAATAGTGCACCATTTCCTACCAATTTCCGGAAATGATGCACTATTTAATTTATGTAAATAACTCACTATATTTCATAATTTCTTAATATTTAATTCGATTCCGAAATCCAGATTCCAGTTATTTATAAGAATTTTACCTAACTTTGATCTATACCTGTATGTCTTACTATTCTATGAAAATTACCTCTTGTTCAATTTTGATGAAATTCTTATTCTTTTTTAAACAACTCACTTCTGAAGTTACCTAAATATTAACAATCACTCTTATTCAATTGGGTAAATCTTCAATAAGATCAAATTTATATCGATAATTATTTTTTAACTAGTAAACTTACGATTATTTCATCAATTGAGATAAATTAAATAAAGGATAAATTTAGCAATATAGTAATAATAAATTCTTTTTTTTCAATTATGTCATGCTCATAAGATTCTTATATATCATTAATTAAGTTTTTTCATATATTAATTATTAAAAATCTAACAAATTATTTTAAACTGGATCTCTAATAAATTTTTGCCATTGTCTTTTTTGATACCTCATTTAACCAATTCTACATTCATTCTTTTTCCACTTTATTTCTTTTTCCACCCAATAAAAAAGCTCGTATTGCTGTTTCGCCCGTTGTTATTGTATGTTGTTTAACATTTTCAATCGCGTTATCTAGTGTCATTGGAGAATCGATAATTGATAAAACCAGATCAATTCCTGCTTGGTAGACCATTGTTAAATCTGAATCTCTGTTAGCTACAATTGCAATAACAGGAATATTCTTAGCTTTTGCTATCTTGGCAATTCCAATGGGTGCTTTGCCATGTACAGATTGATTATCCATTTTTCCTTCACCTGTGATAATCTAATCTACGTCTAAAATTCTTTTTTCAAAATTAAGCAGACATAATATTTCATCTATTCCATGTGTCATGGTTGCATTTGTAAATGCTAATAGCCCTGCACCTAATCCACCATCTGCTCCTGAACCGGAAGTTTGTTCAATATCTATACCTAAATCTTTTTTCAAAATAGTACTATAATTTTCTAACCATTTATCAACTTCAGCAATCATATTTTCTGGTATGCCTTTTTGTAGCCCGTAAACTGCTGCAGCACCAGTATTTCCTGTTAAGGGATTTGTGACATCTGACAAGATTTTTATTTTAATTGTCGGTATTCTTTTATCCATCTCGTTTAGAGAAATATGTGCTAGTGTTTCTAATCCCTGTACGCCGGGTTTGATTGAATTTCCTGTTGCGTCTAACATTTTAACTCCTAAAGCTTGCGCCATTCCAGCTCCACCATCTGTGGTTGCACTGCCTCCAATACCAATATAGACTACTTCAGCTCCCTTTTCTATAGCCGCTAAAAGCAATTCACCTACACCAAATGTTGAAGCACGTAATGCATTTGATTCGTTCTGCTCTATTAAGGTAATTCCACTAGCTTCAGCCATTTCAATTACAGCTGTAGATTTATCTAACATACCAAACCTTGCAGAGATCTTTCGGCCAAGTGGGTCCTGAACAATTTGCCTATATATGTTACCTTTATTTCCCTTAATTAATGAATCAAGCGTTCCTTCACCGCCATCTGCAACTGAAAGCACAGAGATATCTAAGTTTTGTGTGACATTCATCATACCAGTTTTTACCCATTCTCCTACTTCCTTACTAGTTGCACTGCCTTTGAAAGAGTCCATGGCAATGAGTATCTTATTCATTTTCATATTATTTGTTCCTCCTTAAAAATTTTGAATTTGCATCAAAATGAAATTTTCAAGAATCTTTCTATAACTATTGATTTTTTCATAACATCTAAAATTTGTTTTATTTGTCATTTTGTTAATCAATTGAGAACTATATCTTTTTTCATTAAGTTTTTCATATTTTTATTACTAATTGGTAATTCGTAAATTTAAAATGGTCGAATTGAATTTAGTACAAATTGATCTTTCAAAGCATCTATATATTCATTATTCAGGATACTAGATACAATTTCAGTAAACAGGATTAGCAGTTGAACAAATGCTCCTTTATTGTACGTGGAATAAAGTAGATTAATTGTATACTACTATCAGCTAATACGTTGAAATCAATCGTTTAAATTTCATAAATTAATTTACCAATAAAGATCTTAATCACCACCTAGATTGTTAATACCAACCATATTTTCTACTTTATGCGTCTAGCATTTAATCATTGTCATTTAGAATGAGCATCCTAGCATATTGCTCTACCATGATTGTTACAAAAAATTAACATCCTATTAGAAATGGTTTCTAGAATTAACCTAAAGAGGTTTCTAATCTCACTTCTACAATTTATTGAATATGAATTTCAAAACAGAAATACTATTAACAATAAAATAAATTATACTTATTGCTAAATCAATTGGTTTTTTATTCAAAAGGTGCCAATCTCAAAATAAATAGTGACCTATTAAATTTAGTTTTATTAACTACATTTGTGATAATTTTTCTTTTAGCAGAACTGAGTGTATTGTACTTTTTAATAGAAATAAAAATATTAATATCTAAATCCAATAATAAATCAATTATACGAATCATATAGGCCGTTTGTAACCAATTCTGTTTTTGATCCTTTTTCTTCTATTCAGTCACCTAGGGATTTATATTATCAAAAAACTATACCCTAAAGCAAAAATGAATAAAAAATCTATACAATCAATTTTGTCATTAAATATAAGAATTAATACAATGAATCATTTTTCAAAAATTTAAAAATAAAGAATTATATTTTTTAATCAATTTATTAAAAGAATGCTTAAGAGGATTCAAAGATAATCAAAGATTTAAAAAATAAATTAAATATAGTTATATAAATTAAATCTTTTTATAAAAAGTCGTTATAAATAATTAAAAATAAAGATTTATTCATAAATAAAAAAACTCGAATAATTTATTAGAAAATTACTGATAGCTAGAATTCAAAATTTATATCAGAAAAAACCAAAAATTTTGTTGACGATATAACTTATCAGTTATAATAATTTTATTTATTATTAAAAAAATTAAAAAGTTATAGTTACTGCAATTATTTTTAATCTGATCTGCCTTGTAAAATTAAAACCGATCCTCCATTAAAATGAAGAATCAGTTTTTCAATTATTTGATTGTTCTCTCAATTATACAGGTAATTTGGCAAAATAAGCGACTTGTAATTGAACTGTATAGGGTTCTTCGCCTGATTCAATACCATCATTTTTATATTTCTTGTATTTTCCTCCTACAATAGTTGCCGATTTTGCAACAATATCATAGGTTTCTCCCATTTTATCAGCCGGAACATTACCAATTTCTTTCAATCGGGCAATCTCTACTCGCTCGGTTGCATTTAACCCAATGGATAAAATTAAATCATGTCGATCAGCTCTAATGGTAAATGAAGGAATCTCAATACCAGAACCAATCTCATAAGCTATTTTTTCCGCTGTTCGCCTTTGGCCAATTTGTTTTTTTACTGCCTTTGTATTTTTTTCTGCCAAATGGTTATCTAGCATAAATTCCACTAATTGTCCTAGATCTTCCTGACTATTTACTAAATAATCCAAAGTTGTATCAAATGCTTGATAATCATCTAAATTCTGCTTGGTCTCATCATAAATAACCATTCGATCTGCATACACGCCATTTTTATTTTTTATTGCCTTTTTGTTCTGTTCATCTGGATTTTCTACCTGTGCAAATTTTTCAAAAAATGGCGTGATATCCCATTTAACATTTTTATCAAAGAAATAATAAAAGATATTTAAAATTAAAAAGTAAAGTAAAATTAAAAAAATCAATAAATATATAATACCTCTCCCTAGAGCATGGTATCGGAAAAATTTAAGTGTTAAATACCCAATATAACCGGTCGTAAAAATACCTAAAATGATATGTAGTCGACTTTTTACTTTTATTTTTAAGTTAAAATAACTTAAAAAATGATTTAGTCCATCTAATAATGTAAACATCTGACTAATATTCACCTGCCTTTTATGCTAATTTTGTCCACTTTGAATAGTAGTGTTTGCCCTTTGAGTAGGTTGTTTATCCGTATTATCAGCAGCTGGATAAGGTGCTGTTGTTGGTTCTTCCTGATTTCTATCATTTACACTTGGTTCATCATTGCCCTTATTTTCTGCGCTTTGTTCTTCCCTGTTTCTGTTATCTGTACTGGACGTTGATTCTGTTTGATCTTTTGATTCTAGATTTGACGTATTACTTGTATTTTCATCCATTGTTTCATCTATGGATGAAGTAGTTGAGGTAGCAGAATTGTTGATAGATTCTGTTGTTTCTGTTTGATCTTTGCCTTTTTCCTCATCTTTACTATTTATTACAGATGAAGTTGACGGTGTTGATATATTTTCTTTTTTCAATCCATAGGTAGGACTGCTATTTACAATTGTCGTCGTAGTACCTAGCACTAATCCTATAGAAACAATAGCCACCGGTGTAATAATAGGAGGTATTTTTTTCATCATACTAACCTTCTTTCATCGCCTATTATAATAGATTTGATTTATTTACTAAGAATGTCAAAAAGTTAATTCAAATAAATCATCCTAGCTTTTTAACTTTTATTTTAATCATTATTTATGAATAAAACAGAGGGGCAGGAAGGATCTTATTAAAATTTTAATCTTCCTTATATCGTTTAATGTCTTTCTCAAGTGATTATATTCAACATAAAAAAAGTTCAATAATTAACCTATTTATAAAAATATTCTGAATGAATATTAGAAAAATATTGAAGAAGATGGGTGCTACTGTTAAAACTATTCAGGTAGAATTAAAAAGAATCAACAACCTAGTTGATGAGGGAGTGAAAAGATTATGGATAACTAAATCATTTTTAATTTAACTATGGAAAATAGTACTCGGTAAGGAAACAAGAACAAGGATTAATTTTTATCAAAAATTTGTATTAAGATATCTTGTTTTTAACTTCTTTTAAATCGAAGAAAAAATGATGACTTTTAATTAGTCCTTTTTCTTTTTGAAATAACCCATGCAGCTGCTGTAAGCATTAATACACCAAAACCACTTGAAGCAACAATTTTAGAAATTTTTTCACCAGTCATAGGTAATTTTTTAGTAGCAGTATTTCCTTTGTTAGCAAAATGATTTTTCTTAGGATCACCTGCTTTATGATATCCTAGATTGGCATGTTTTTGATTATTATTTTTATTGGTATTTATTCCTTTGTTGCTCTTTCCACCGTTGGTTGTTCCTTGGTTGTTGCCACCGTTATTGGTTGTTCCTTGGTTATTGTTACCATTATTTTCTTTTCCATCAGTTACTTTTGTATATAGTTCTGTTACTACTACATCTTTATCGGTTACCTTAACAGGCATTGCCTTGATCATTTTATTTTTATGAGTATAACCTTCTATATCAGATAATTTAAAATCATCAAATTTAGCATGTGTAGTTTCCCAATCTGTATAGGTTGTTTTTCCAGTCATTTGATCAGTGGTAGCAGTTCGGGTAAAGTGAACTGTTTGGATTTCTTCCTTAAATACCTTACCATCTTTGACTAAATCAATTGTACGAGTAATATCCTTAGTTTCAGTGTTTGTTACGCCTGGTATTGTTTCATCATAATAAAAGTTTACAATTTGGTCATCTAATTTACCAATACCTGTCCAAACATATTTGTTACCTTCCTGGGTAGTTCCTTCTTGTAAACGTCTTGTATTCAATTTGAAATTCTTGAATGCTTCAGGAATAGTATAGGAAATATCTTCACCAATTTTTGGTGTCTTTTCAATTGAACGAATAATTTTTCCTGTAATATTATCCACTAAGTTAAAAGTAATTGTTCCTTGTTCAGCTTCATCATAATAGAAGTTTACAGTTTGATCATCTAATTTACCGACACCTCTCCAGATGAAATTTTCACCTTCTTGTGCAGCACCTATTGGTAAACGTTTTGCATTTATTTTAAAATGTTTGAATGAGTCTGGTGCTGCATAAGAAACATCTTCACCAATTTTAGGCGTTTTTTCTGTTGTACGAATAATTTTTCCTGTAGCATTATCTACTAAATTAAAAGTAATCGTTCCTTCTTTTACCTCACCATAATAAAAAGTAATCGTTTGTTTTTCTGCTGTACATACACCATTCCAAACAAAGTTATCCCCATTTTGTTCTGTTCCTTTTGGTAAGCGTTTTGCATCTAGGGTTAATTTTTTACTTTCTTGAGGAATACTGTAAGTCACAGCTTCTCCAACTTTACCTTCAATTGGTTTACTTGCAAACACTTGTCCAGTCGTTGTATCTACATATTGAATGGTAACTGTACTAGTTTATGTTTGAACATCAGTTGTTGCTTGTTGTGCTTCAGATTGTTTACTTGGTACTGGTGAAGAAGCTATAGTGCTATTTTGTTTAGTCGAAGCAGCTGAATCAGCTCGAGTAGCTGCAGTGCTACCTTGAGTAGCTTTAGCATTATCGTTTTGAGCAACTTAGGTAGCTGGAGTATTACTACTTGAAGCAGCAGAAGTTGTTGTAGTACTATTTTGAGTTGCTTCTGAAGTCTTTATATCTGTACCATTGCTTACCGCAAATGCCGTAATTGCTGGTCCGGCAACTCCTGCTAAAACAAGTCCACACATTAATACGTGTGTTGATCTTTTAACATTTTTTGTTGCATTTGTAATTATTTTTCTACCTTGTTCTCTCTTTTTATCTAACATCTTAATTTTCCTTTCTTTTTGAGCATAATTTATAACGATTTATTTTTAGATTATCTAGTAGATATGTGTAATACATCACAATCAAAAGTGGACTTATATCCGTCCCAAAAAGATAACTATCGCGTCTATCTTGCATAAATAATACCTTTCTGATTAAAATTTTGTTCCATTCATTCAACAAATTTATAGTAATTAAAAATAAAAACCAATTCGTTAAAATTAATAAATTAGTCACCATCAGAGTTAGTTATTTTATTTATTTAACTAAGTAGTAAAAATATTTATTCAACAAAAATAAAATTCATTCTATCTTTAATTGATTCTTCAATAAACATAAATTATTATTTAATGTTAGTTTTTTTAATCTCTATGTTATTTCACCTATTGAAATTATTGCCAAACAATTTTAAATAAAATGTAATATGTCTTTAAAATTTTTTAAAATCAAAATTCAATCTTCAGGTATATTGATTAGTTATCTTTTGATTATTCACAATGTAAACCCTATCTTTTTTGATTAATTAAAAAATAAATTATATATAATAATTAATTATTTTTGTTTTAAGTTAAGTGAACGAATCAATTAATCAAAAATCAAATAAGTAATTTTTAATTTGTTATTATTATCTAATTTAAATAATATTATTAATTTCTATAAATAGTATATATCAGTTAATATACACTTGCAACATAAAAAAACAAATTATATTTATAATTTGTTAGCAATACTTTTTAAATATATCTATTATTTTAAAACCTATACTTTTAGTAAAATTAGATAAAAATTGTTATAAAAAATCCTTATTTAGAAAAGATTTATATAAATTCTGTTTATTTTAAATTTAATATTTTTGCCTAGTTTAGTGAATATAAACAAGCTATATTTATATTAATAAAAAAGATTCTAGGGGTAATTGCAGTAGCAAAATAACCAAAATTTATCATAAGGAATAATATTGTTTTGTTCAAATTCAAAACTTCTAACTATTTTTATCTAATATATTTATTTTACTTATTTTACTTATTTTTTAATGTTATTACGTCATATTGTAAATGTAATATAGAAATCAACATAGGATTATTATTATTTATCAAGATTTTGTTAATATTCTCTAGTAAAAATTTTATATATTAAAAATCTATATAATATATATAGTAATGTATAATTAATGAAAATTTTCATATGATTTTTCTAGAGCAATGAATCCTTTATGTTTAGATAATTTTTTACTATTAATAATTATTAATAAAATATCAATACCTTAATTTTTAGATGAGAGTTTATGAAAGATTCTAATAATTATAATGATTATCAATATAAAAATAAGTGATAATTGTCATATCAAGATAATGACAATTGTGACTGTTTCACCTTTATTATTTATACTATGATTGGTTAAATAGGAGGGAAGAAAAATGAATCAAGTCATCTTAGAAGTAGAAAATCTTTCTAAAAGCTATAAAGATAAAAAAATTTTAGATCATATCTCTTTTAAAATAAAAAAGGGAGAAATTATTGCCTTATTGGGAGTAAATGGATCTGGAAAATCCACACTAATTAATATTCTAAATCAATTGATAGTTAAAAATGAAGGAACCATCTCGCTTTTTGGTAAACGTATCATTAAAGAAAGTCGTGAAAAAATTGGTGTGATGCTTCAACATGATTTTTCCTTAAATAAAATCAAAGTTAACGAATTATTGAGACTAGTTAGAAGTTATTATAAAACACCACTTGCTTATCAAACATTATTACAATTAGCAAATTTACAAGAAGAAGAGAATAGCTATATGACTCACTTATCAGGTGGCCAGAGAAGACGATTAAATTTTGCTATAGCTATGGCAGGAGATCCACAGTTGATATTTTTAGATGAACCAACTGCTGGGATGGACAGTTATAGTAGGAAATTGTTCTGGCAAACCATCGAGGAATTCAAACAAGCCGGTAAAACTTTTTTTGTTACCAGTCATTATTTAGAAGAATTAGATAGTATTTCTGATCATGTTCTGATCTTAAAAAACACTAAATTAGTCTACGATGGTAGTTTACAAGAATTAAGACAACAAAAGGGTAATTTTATAATTAAATTTACTACAAAATTACCAAGAGCAATTTTTGAAGATTTTTCTGCTGTGAAAAAAATTTGGTTAAATCAAGATCACTATCAACTGATAACAGAGGAACCAAATATTTTGTTTGCAGACTTAAATCCCTATGTCAAAAGTTTAAACGAGCTGACCGTTGAACTAAGTTCATTAGAATCGTTCATTTATGAAATCAACAAGGAGACTAACAAATGAGAAATTTTCTATTTCAAATAAAAATTAACTATACTAGAATCATCTTCCGAAATATCCGATTTTTGCTGTTTAGTATTGCAATGCCTAGTGGTTTTTATTTATTATTTACTCAGGTAATGACCAAGGGAATGTCTTCTGCTATCTTAACAACTTGGAATACAGACTACCTCATCAGCATGGTTGTTTATAGTACGTTGATTAGTTCAATTTTTACTGTATCGAATACTTTATTGGATGATCATGAGCATCATTTCGACTTATTTGTTGCTTTAAGTCCAATTTCTAAATTGCAATATTATTCATCAATGATCGTTGTTTTCCTCTCTCTAACTATGGTTTCAACATTGGTTCTAGAAATCATTGCTAATTTTGGAAATCACGTAGCGATTGATTTTTCTACTTTGATTTTTCTTTTGATCTTCATTCCAATTTTATCGTTGCCATTATTTTTGATTGGAATTATGCTATCATTAATTGGATCAGGTAATGTTATTAATCTAATCAGTAATTTAATTGTTTTTCCAATGGCTATTTTAAGTGGTTTATGGTGGCCGTTAACTATGATGCCTACCTGGATGCAAAAAATTGGTAAGATTTTACCAACCTATCATATCGCCGAATGCTTAAAAATTTTCATTCATAAGCAAAATTTCAATGGACTAAATTTAGGCATACTATTACTTTGGTTGATTATTTTGCTTGGCAGTCTCAAAATCTTAACCATTTATCGAGAAAAAAGTGAGGCTTAATTTGATGAATTTCCTGAAATAACATATTTTATTTCCAGCAAGATTTGGTTTTATTCCCTATTTTTGGTTAGTATTTCTTTTCCCAGTCGTCATTCAACTTTTCTCACTTGATACATCAATTAAGTGGCTTTTCTTCATACTCCTAGTTATTTTTCTAAAGGCTTATCGAGATGGATATGAAGTACAAAAATATTTATCCGTTGATATAGTAATTCAATCAATCGTTGCTTGTCTTTTCGGTATTTTTCAATATAATAGTTACCTATTTATTTTTACAGCATGGGAAATCGGTTTTTTACCAATTACAAAAAGAATATTCTACAAATACCTAACAATCTATTATTTATGTAGTGCGGTTAGTTTAGCTAGTGTTCTTTTAACAACAAGAATAAGAGATGGAGCCTTTTTTGTAGGGATTTCTATCGCTTTCATTATGGCTCTTTCAACCCCACTAGCAGCAAAAGCACTCAGTGAATCCAATCGAAAAATATATCGTTTGGATAAACAAAACAGGCGATTGGAAACGATTATACGGCAAAATGAAAGAGAACGAATTGCTCGAGATTTACATGATAACCCTAGGGCAGGCTTTCTCAATCATTACTTTAAAATCAGAATTAGCTGAAAAGTTATTAGATCATGACTTAAAACAGACTAAAAATGAGTTAAAAGATATTGCCGATACTTCTAGAAAAAATTTGACACTTGTTCGTAGTATTGTTGCAAATTTACAAGAAAGAACACTTGCTGAAACAATGCTAGAAGAAGAAAAGAATCTTCAAATTGCTAATATTTTGTTACTATCATCAGGTGAGTTGGAAACAGAAATTTGGCCAATCGACATTCAAAACACATTATCAGCTGTAATCAAAGAAGCAGTAACAAATATCATTCGTCATAGTCAGGCAACGTTAACTGAGATTCATTTTTCGGAGAGTCACATTAATTACCTAACAATGATTAAAGATAATGGTAAGGGATTTCATGTAATTAAGGAAGGTACCTATGGTCTTTCTGGAATGAGAACAAGGGTAACAGCTAAAAAAGGAACAATCCAAATCAATTCTAGACAAGGGACAATGATTACAATAACTTTTTCTAAGGAGTAAGATGAAATGGTTCGAATATATTTAGCAGAAGATCAAGAATTATTAAATACAGCGTTAAAAATGATTTTAAATTTAGAAGAAGATTTTGAAGTTATTGGCTCAGCAACGGATGGAAAGACAGCTTTTGTCGATATTATTCGATTAAAACCCGATATCGTTTTACTTGATATTGAGACGCCTGAGATGACTGGTTTGGAAATTGCTCGTCAAATTCAGCTTATGAATTTAGATATTAAGATTGTTATTTTGACAACTTTTGCACAAGAAAGTTATTTTAAGCAAGCTATTCAAAGTCAGGTCAACGGCTATATGTTAAAAGATAGTCCAAGCGATGAATTGATCCGTTCTCTTTACTCTATTCTGGCTGGAGATACGATTTTTTCTCATGAATTGGTATCACAATCTTTTGTCACTTGTAAAAATCCACTAACTGATAGGGAAATTGAAATTTTAAATCTATTAAAAAAAGGGGCGAATACAAAGCAAATAGCTGAAAATTTATTCTTAAGTAATGGTACTGTACGTAATTATATTTCTGCTATTTTAAACAAAACAGGTACAAAATCACGTATTGAAGCAATCAATCTAGCAAATGAACAAGGTTGGATTTAAATAAGCCAGTTGAATACTGTTATTTTCTTAAATTATCTAATTTTGATTATTCATATTCTATTCATAAATAAATTCAAAAAAACATTCTCCAAAAAATTGGAAAATGCTTTTTACATTACTTCAACGATTGATATATCTTGCATCAGCAAAACTTTTACTTAATTCGATCTTACTTCACCAATCAAGCAAATCCAAATAACAAGTATAAAATAATTTTTACAAGATAGGTCTTTTTTAATGCCACGTTTAATCTAAACTATAGTTTCAGGTATTTAATAGATAATTGTTCATTAAAATTTGCGGGATTCTTACTTAGAATTTTCCAAAAAGCAAGTATAAAGAAAATTAGACTGAATAGTATTCAAACAGATCGTCTATTTTTCTAGTTCTCCATGAATAAATTTCTGTCTTTAATTGAAATTAATAGTTATTGTTTAATTAATAAATTATTTTATTTTTCCAATAAAGCTAACTTCATTGATTGCAACAGATTTTTGTTTAACAATCATGCGAATTTTTGATGTTTCAATTTTATCTATTGGTAAATTCATTCCAGCAAATACATCTTCTGTGTCTCTCCAAGTACCTTTTCCTTGATAAATGGTTTGCCATTGTCCATTTTGATAAGCCTGAAATTCAATTTCTTTCATCGGTTGATAATTAGCATCACAATTTAATAAGATACCTTGTAAATCAATTTGCTTATTTTTGAAATCAAACTCAATCATCCCATTTGAGTTATCATTAACTTTAGTAAATTCACTTGTTGTTGCTAACTGATGATCAATTAAATTTTCTTTTTGTCCAAATGTAGTAGATAAATTTTGCAATGAAACTTGTGGTGTTGTTTCTGGATTTAATGGATTTCTTTTCTGATAAAACGCAAGCAATTGTTCATCTGTTGATTTCACTAGCACATCTAATTCGTTTGCTGTTAGGTTTTCATCTAACTTTCCTTTTAATTTTTCTCCTAATGCTGCTAGTTGATCAACGTCTGCCTGCTGAAATTCACCATAGTTATTTCCAATCAAACCATAATTTTTAATTGTTTCGATATTTTTAACTCGTTTTAATAGTTCAGCTTGGGAATTAATCACTTTTCCCATGGGGCATACCAATCGCATATTTAATTTATTACTCCAAGTTTTATAGGCACTATTGATTTTAATACGGAATTTTTTAGTAATTACTACCTGTTTTAATTGAACAAATAGTTCTTCTTCTTTTTGCAAGCCAGATTGCGTTTTCCATGGTAATTCTGTTGCTGGTAAGGCGGATTTCCATTTTCCATTTTCATAGTATTCTACCGATAAATTTTTGATGGCTTGATTTTTAGGAAACCAGCCAATCAACCGAATTTTATTTAAATAAACAAGACCATCATAATTATATTGAATAAAGGTATCAGCTTCATCATAATTCTTTTTTGGCATAAAATCTATATCTGCTGAATTAGGATTCTCTACTAAATAATTGAGTTTTCCATTCATTAAATTCAAATTGGTCAGATCTATTGAACTTGGGATTGGATCATTATTCTTTTGCAAAATGGTTGGTGAAAATTCATGCATACAGATCTTATCACTCCAAGCATGATTAGCTTTTACTATAACAAGTCTAAAACTCTTTGCCTGTATAGGTTCAGAAATACCCAAATTTAAAGTTTCAGGCCCTTTGTGTTGTTCTAACCAATCTACCTGATAGGAATGCTCTGCATCTTTCCATTCTTCACCTGCTAGATATTGAATCTTATACTCAAAAATTCCTTGTTGGTTCGGCCACCAACCTGTTAGCTTCACACCTACCATATCTACTGACCTAGCATAATCAAATTGAAAATAAGCGGATATTATGGTAAGTAATTGAAGGTTGCAATTCATCTGCAAAAACCTGCTCGCCTATAAAAAACAAACAAGTCATTAAACTCGCAAATAATAGTATTCTTAGTTTTTTCATCGTTTTCCTCCTATAAACCTTTAATATTATTTACCAATATGTTAAAACCATTTTCAAATGTTATATCATTACTTAAACGATTTCCCAATTTATCTTTCTGCCTATTCTTCAAATGTACAGCTATTTTACTCGCTTTCTTCAATTCACTTGAAGAAAAACTTATAGTTTGTTCCACATCTTGCATCGATTGGAGCTTGTCTTTACTTACGAATTCTTTCTGAGCAGTTTGATGATTGTTTTCATCCAGCAATACGACATAGACACCATCTAAAGCGAGTGGGGCTGCAAAGCCATAATTCTTCATTTTTAGAGAAACATTTAATTGATTATTTTTAATATTATAGGAACCTGATTCAACTGCTATTCTATAGCCTAAATATTGTTTGATATATTCAAAAAGAGACCTAGGAATATTATTTCCATTTTGATCGATAAACCATTCTGGCTGGTAAGGTAGTCCGTTTTTTTCTAATACTCGTTGATTTACAAACTCAGATTGCCAATTAACCATTGAATAAGGTTTATCCTTGCCACCTTCTGTATAATTATGTGTAATGCTTAATGAAGTAAAATGTTGTTCTGCCAATCTTTTAGCCATCAACAATCCATTAATGCCATCTCCTGAAACATAGGTTGCATTGGCCGATCCCCAAATCATTTCACCATCGATGAGAAGATTTTTTGACTCTTCTGTCATTTGCTTCCAATCCGCACTATTAGGATTTGAACCAGCTGTATTCCAACCATGGGGAACACCAATCAAGAAATCATCATGGTACCCGGCACGATTCCAATTCTCACTATTTTTTTCAATATTATTATTTTTAATATTCAAATATCTGACTTGAATTTGTAGATCTTTTGGTGTTTTATCTAATAAGGTAGTTAGTATTTGCTTTTCATTCATACGACTTCTGGCACCTGAATCCCATTCTCCCCAAGTACCAATAAATCCTGCTTGTAGTACTGTAATCTGATTCCGATGTTTACTAATCCAAGGTGCCAATTGATCAATATGACTGACAACCTGGTTTGTTTTTGGTTCTTGTGCTAAAACATTGCTATCATCCCAAATATAGGCAAATCGTAAAACTGCTTTTATACCTTTTTTCGCTAAAAGATCAAAATACTTATTCATATTTTCAATTGCTGCATCATCTAGAGGTTTATCTTTATAACCGGTTAAATAAAGATATACTTGAGCTAACTGTGGTTTATCTGTGTTGTATTTTTTCATTGCATTTTCTAATTGTTGTGCAGCCGTAATGTTTGAATCTCCCCATAAGCTTTTTCCTGTGCGAACATCCATATTTAATTCCAATCTTAAGCCACGATCAGAATTATCTGCCAATAAAGTATCATAATCGCCAGATAATTGAGGTACATTAATAATTTGTTTTGATGTTCCTTCACCTCTGACAGCTATTCCTAACAAACAAAAGAAAAGAATTGAAAAAAAGAGACCAATTTTATATAACTTCTTCATCTATTTCCCTCCAAAAATTTTATAAAATAGTAAAATAATTTCTTCTATTCCCATCATTAATGAAACAACTATAAGAATTTTTCTTTAGTTTCACTAAAATTCAGGATTAAATATAACTTTGTAAAATTACAAATTTTGAACAGATGTTTCATTTATAGCTCATCAAAACAATAAAAATACATCCTCTATCTTTTTCCCATTTTTACGAATTATGTGAAGATAAATAATACTTAATCGTATAGTAAAATTAGAATCATAGTTTTTTAAAACGAGACAGACCCTTATCTGTTCAATTTCTTTAATAACTGTTTTAAACTTATAATTCCAATCATTTTTTGAATGATTATTAGTAAATTCATCATAAGAAAATATTTCGTCTATATTCGGACAGGTAGATTGAATGAACGATCTATTATTCATTAAATTTTTTGAAGAGATTTTTTCTTTTTGCCAATTTTCTAATGATAAAGTCCATCTGTATTTATCTTTAGTTATTTTTTTTATCTTATCTTTAGATAAATTGCTAGGTATCAACCCATTCATCCAAATTTTCTTTAAAAAATCTTGTTTTTTTAATCTTTTATAGAAACTTGATAAACTTAATGAAATAACATCCTCTTTAAACAACCGCTTACAAATTATTATTTGTCCAATATTATTTTGTTTTAGAGCAATTCTATTCACCCATTCAATTATTTCTTTGTCAATGAATTGAATTGAAAATAGCCTGTTCAAAACACATCTTTTAGCTAAGGGTTCAGTTTTTTTTATTGTAAGTCACCTCGATAATTTATCTATTAAAAAATTTTTAAATTTAATAATTCAATTTATAAATCACTTTTTAGTTTTCGTTTTTATATTTGAATAGATGATAGCTGAAACAAATACTACCTATCGAAATATGATTTTCTTTGTATTTAGTTCTTCTATTAACGTTTCTATGTAGGTAAGATTAATTGGATCTAAATATTTATTTCTATCACCTATAAAACAAGAATAATACGACGCTAACTTAGAATAAGCTAATCCACGAGTTTTATGATTTTCTAGCATTTTTTATTTTTTATTACTGTTAATACTGCAATATGTATTTCTTATTCAATAGAACTAAATAGCAGATATTCTTAAATTTTTAGCCAATTGTCAGTTCTCTGAACGATTATGATTCCCTTTCATAGGTTTCACTCTAATGCGTTTCATTTTATGCTTATATGACAAAAAATATATTTTAAAGTTAATAATTATTATTTAATCGTATTATATATTTATTATTTTACTATATTTTTATTCAAATGTTAATTTATTCAATACTTGATTTCAATTCTCAAAGTTATTTGCTTTTTTCTAATTCTGATACCATTCATTTAACAAATCAGCTTTTATTTTTAGACTTACAAAACATAGTCAATAGTCGGTTCATTAATAGATACGTCTTATATTCTCATTTTTTTCTAAAATCTATTTTTTATATCTCTTTTCAGTCACATTATTTTTTATAAACTAATGATTAATCAATATACTGTCTTTTAAGAAGAAAATGGACAGTTTACTAGCAAGGATAACAGGAAACAATACTTGGATTTTATAAAGCTACAAAAAAGAAATTTGATCATTCATGTAGCAAGGATTGAATGAACAAATAAGAAATTTCTACATTGATGATCACTCACTATAAATTTCATAGATATTGAAATAACAATATATAAATGAAGCTATAAGAAATTACTAAGAAGTTTGAAAACAATATTGTTTAAACAACTAAGGAAATTCAGAGAATAGAATCGTAAAATGAAATGATAATAAAATAAATATTTTTATCATTAGAATGTATTCGAAATAGTAATGATAAAAAAATAAAAAAACATCTCCAGTTGAATTCATTCTTCTTGAATTCAACCAGAGATGCTTTTTTATTTAATTTAAGATATTTCTTTTATAGTAATGATACAAATCATCAATAGTGCCACCCATCAAGATGTCTTTAGCCGCATCAATTTGAGCTTCAGTCCAGTCAAACCACCTTAACTCCAAAAGCATATGAATTTCATCATCAGTGAAGCGTTGTTTGATTACTTTAGCTGGATTCCCACCAACAATTGTATAGGGTGCTACATCTTTGACGACCATTGAACCTGCTGCAACAATTGCACCTTCTCCAATGGTCACACCTGGCATGATCATTGCATTCATCCCAATCCAAGCGTCACTTTTTATCACAGTATTTCCTTTAGGTTCATAAGAATTTTTTATATGACTTGTGAAAGGATAAACAGTAATCCAGTCTGGATGATGATTATGATTACCTCCCATTAAAATAGTAACGCCACTGGCAATACAAACATAATTACCAATGATTAATTTATCTAACTGCCAGCCAAACTCTACTGTTGGATTAAAGGCAGCCTTTGTCAATGGGTCTCCCCATAAATAACGTACACAACCATTTTCAAAAGGTTGATCACTATAATAGCCAGAGTAATAAGAAAAATCTCCTACTTCTATCAATGGATTTGTCACCAAATCCTTTAAATATAGAATATCTGACCATTTTTCAAAATTTTGTTTATTATTCATTCTTTCTTCCTCGCTTCTAAGTTTAATGCTTGTTTGACTTAGAAGCTTGTTGCCACTATAACATTTTTTAATAGTCTTAAACGACGATTCATTTTATTCACTCCAGTAATAAAACGGAATATGCCTGATTATACAAATTTATCTTTTTAAAGTCAAGGTATAGAAATAAAGACCTTTCTATCTAATAACTATTTCTACAGTTCAAATTTATGCTAAAAATAGTTTTCTATTTTCTAATTTGTCATTATTGATCCCTATATAAACTATATTTTAAGTACAAATAAATAATTCTATTTTTGAATCAATTTTAAAATTTTCAATTACTCATTATATCAACTTCTAAATTCCCTGTCTTTCTTTCCATCTATTCTAGATAAATCCTTTTCATTTAAAAAATTAATTAAATTGAACAGATAAAATTTTCAACCTAACTTTGAAAAAAGGCAAAAAACATTCATTATATAAATAGTAAAATTAAAAAATTGATGATAAGAGCATGCTAACTTGCAAAAAATATTGTCTCTCCTTAGAAAGCATGAATAATGTGTTCTCTATTTGTTAATTATTACTATATATTGAACAATATAAGACATAATCTCCTAATTAACCATTCATATCATAGAAAAGATAAGAAATTACAAACACTGATTTTACAGCAATGCAAATTATATTTGCATCGTAAATTTAGTAATGTCTTCATAATTTGCTATTAAAATTAAATTTTATTTGTATAATTTTATTAGTAGCTAAAATGAATGAAAGGAGTAAAGGTTATGTTGTTATCTAAGGTATTAAAGAAAAAAAGGCAGGAAAGGGGAGAGACACAACAACAAGTGGCAGATATGCTTCATATTTCTAGACAAAGTATTTCCAACTGGGAAAACAATAAAAGTTATCCAGATGTTCCAACCTTGATAGAGTTAAGCCAATATTTTGATTTTTCATTGGACGTCTTAAAAGGAGATGACGATCTTATGAAAAAAATAAAGAAAGATTATGAATTTATCCATAAAGAAAAAGAGAATAAAAAATATCAATTGTATTTAATGGTTATTTTACTACTCATGTTCATTCCTATTTTATTTATTCCATTATTTGGTAAACACGTTATGGTTGTAAAATATATTGGCATTTTCGTTGTGCTGATGTCTATTTGTTTACTCTATTTCAGTTTAAAACTGGTACAAACATACTATAAAGATGTAGCTGACAAAAATGGTCCTCTGTTTATTCCCAAAGCATTCGGAATTTGGATCACCATCAATCCTTTTAATTTTTGGGGAAAAGTTATTTGGCTTTCTTTAATTGCTTTTTTAGTTGTACTAGTGATAAAAATGATTTTGACCCCTATTTAAATTAAAAGCAATATTAAATTTAAACGGACTGAAATTATTTTTTCAATTTTTTAACAGATGCCACTATAAACCTATCAAACTATTTAATGATAGTTAGCTCAATGTTTATAATCATTTTGCTGATTACAAGCTACAAATATTCCTCTTTATTCTAAGTTACCTTTATTAATTTTAATAAAAAAGCCTGATGGTTGTTCAAAAAATTTTATTTTTGTGAATTTTTGAATTGTTTTTATTTGCTAGGATCATTTAAAGAAACATAAATTTTATTCCTAATATCTTATAGTGATATTTACTTGATTGTCTATTTGTAATCATGATTATAGTAGAACATTTATATTATATATTTTGGCAAGAAACTTATCGCGTTGCCTGAAAATCAACTATAGCTAAAAAAGACAAAGAATAGCTACTATGACTTCGCCATTTTTCATCTTTTTATGAACTCATGTTGTAATGTTTTTAGTTCTATATCTTAATAGAAGCTAATCAGAAAAATGAATTTGTTATAAACATAGCTTCGCTTTTATAAAAAATATTTCGATTACTTAAGGTTTATTGGGAAAAAATCAGACAAGAGAATTTATTCTCAATTATTTCTAAGGTGAATGCAGCTATTTTATTTTTAAAGTAATCCTACTTTTTAATTTAATATAAGATTTCTTGTTGAATAAAATATGAAAAAATAATAAAGAAAATAAACATAACCGTTATATAGGTCCATTCATTCGGCAAAAATGTAGGTATCTGTTCTAATCCGATTTTTTTCCGTTTCTTTTTCGCAATAAAGATGAGTATTTCACCTGCAAGAATTAATAAAACGGGTAGTAAAAAAAGCCAATATTTAGAATCAAAGGCATCCGGTTTGCCTGACCCGGAAAAATGAACAGCAATGGTTGCTGGTGCTTTGATATATAACCAAATACTAAATATAAATTCTAGAATATAACTAAATCGAATCATTCGCTGGTATTTTTTCATTCAAACTACTCCTAGTATCGTTTAAAAAGACAAATTTTATAAAAAATTTAGCTTATTAACTAATAATTTTTTGATAAGAATAACTAGATAAAAATAAAACAAGAAATCTACTTTATGGAAATAAATAAGGTTACTACATGCCTATTTTTCTACTTTTTCATTGGATATCTTCTATCCTAGTCTGGGATCCTATTTTAATATGTTGATTTTTATTAAATAATCCACCGTCATCACTATTTTATTTAACATTTATAACAATAGCAAATTAAATTTTGATACCGATTTCATAATTTGCTGATGAGCTTTTAAATATTTCCAAATTTTATACAAACTCCTTCTTTCAATGAATATTAGGTATATTCCTATCAAACATATATCGATAAATTTCATTATTGGTTACTATGCTAATTTTTCAATTGAATTTACCTAACAGTATATAAGTATTGTACTAAAATTATCAAGTTTTTTAAAGAATGCTTTTTATTTTGTGTATAAAACAGTGATAAAATATTAAAAAGGAGGAATGAATATCATGAAAAAAGAAAATAAAAATTCTATTATAAGTGCTATCATAGTAATATTGTTAATTTGTCTTGTTGCTCTTTGTGTATTTGCTAGTTTCAATCGATCATCTTTTTTTAATCGTTGGTTACCAACTATCTTATTATTTTTGTTAGTTCCTTTATTAATTGTTAGTTATATTGCCTATAGAAATTATTTTTACAATAATGAAAAAACAGCGTACTCTACAGCATTCTTTATTCCTAAAATGTATGGGATAGGAATCACTATCAATCCTAACCATCCACTAGGCAAAATTATTTGGATACTACTCATTCTTTTTATTGCTGGAATGGCCATTTATTCAATTGTACAGTAGAGAAAGTTATGATGAAGGTTAGTTGATATTAAAAATGTGTCTTAGAATGATTTTCAATACACCTAAATAACAAATCTTTATACGCAGATTCCAAAAATTATATTTCATTAAATTAAAAAATGTTTTAAATGTTTAATACTAAAAATATAGTCAATAAAAATACTTGTAGGTCATAAATTACTTTCATTTTAATGTATCCTAAACTATATATGTATAGTTATTTAATCCTAGTAGTCGTACAGCAATTAGATGAAGAACAAATTATAAGCTTACTTTGTACCTATTAAAAAACTCATCTAATTTTCTATTAGAAGTTATTACATTAGTATAGGTTACTGTATTTCTACTTGATTTTCGTTTTAACAGAATTATGATTTTAACAATTTTCTCAACATCCTATATTTATTAATGATGAGTACCTCTTTATGATAAGCGTTATCGATTAATCGTCTTGTTTTTCTCCCGGAACGTTGATTGTACTTCAAAGCATAGATAAAAAAAGAGAAACTTAATTTTTCTTTACAGCCATCTGCCATATCAGGGCGTACACTATTAATATTTTTAAATCTACGCTTGATTATATTAAAGATACAGATAAATAAAGGGACTTGAAGCCAAATAATCAAATCAGCATATTTCAGTCTTCTCTCTAAATTAGAACAATAATCACCATCAATAATACAAGCAATATCAGAAAGCATAATATCATCAACCTTCCTATTAAATTCTTGCTCATCAATGGATTTCCAATTCTCTTTCCAATAGATTTTATCAAGGTGATATACTTTCATTTTGAATTGTTCACCTAATTTTGCAGCTACCGTTGACTTACCAGCACCATTTGGACCTATTATTAATATTTTCTTTTTATCTTGCAAAATACCCTTCAACTCATCATTTATCATAATTATCACCTTATTTTTCTGCCAATTATGCATCATGTCATTATCTTTTGCATATAATTTTATTCAATTAAAGCTAGTACCATTGATTGAAATATCTCAATTGATGCTTTATTCTCTATTTTTTATAAGCATTTGTTAAAAAATCTTCTTTAAAATGATAGTTATTAAATTAAGATATCACTTAATATCTTCTTGAGTATAACTATTAAACCTCTTTTTAGCGTTTAACCATGTTAGCATTTAGCATGGTAATATAAGTTTTTCTAATTTAAATAACTATTATTGATTGCCTTTTACAATTTAGTTAATCGGGTAGACTAGAAGTTTTTATTGACCATCTGTTTATTCAGGACATAAAGTACCAATACAGATAGACCACACATCAATATAATTTGATAAAGAATAGTTAGATGAGAGTAGTTCGCATTATCTACCAATGTATAGTAACCAGGTAACCATATACTAATCACTTGAATGTTTGAAACAAATTTTAAAATCACAAAAACGATGATTGTAAACAATACTGCTCGAAAGCTTCCCCAACTTGCTGAAAAAAACATGGACAAAGAAACCATCAATATTAAAAAAAAGACACCTGTGATACTTTCAAGCATCAAATGAATACTGTAATCCATAAAATGCAATTTCACACCAGTACCATGACTAGAATTTGCAACAAATAACATATAGAATAAACTTGATAAAAGAATATTAAGCAAATAACATAGCAACACTACCAGTGATACAGAAAGAAATTTTCCTATGATTAATTTCTTTCGTGAATAAACTCTTGTAATTTCTAAAAGAATTTGTCCATCCGTAATCTCTCCCCCTAAAATTGTTGCACCAAGAAAGGAAAAGAGAACCAATGGAATTCCTAGCATCATAATTAATGCCCACATCGTAGTTGCAAATGCAATCAAATCGAGCTTACCTGAAATCAGTATAAACGACCATTTAAAATAGATCCCTAGTGCATATATAAGAGAAAAACTACTAAGAAGCGTAATACTTATAAATATCTTTCGTTTATAAAATTTAAATAGTTCTACCTCAATAAGATTTTTCATAGCTTCACTCCTTAAAAAGATTTTCTAAGCCTGTGTTTTCAATATCAATGTCTTGTATCTTTCCTTTTTCTAAATAAATAAGTTTTAAAACTGTATCCAATAACTGCATATTTTTAGAAAATGAAATTTCATTTTGATTTACATAAACGATCGATTTTAATTTTTTTATTAATTTAGACGTTGGATTATGTAATATAATTTTTATTTTTTCATTATTTATTTTTACTATTTCTTTTACTTTTTTATCTCTGATAAACAGATAACGATCACATATCTGTTCAATTTCAGATAATTGATGTGATGAAATCAGAATCGTGATGCCTCTTTTTTCTTTCATTTCAAATATATATCTTTTAAAATGTTCTACTCCCATTGAATCTAGTCCTACAAATGGCTCATCCAAAATAAGAACTTTGGGATTCCCCATTAGCGCTAATACTAATCCTAGTCTCTGTTTCATACCAAACGAATAGCCCTTTACCATTTTGTGATTATTTGGTAAATCTACAAAATTTAGTAACTCAAGAATTTTTCCTTTTAATTCATTTTTATTTTTTGGGGAATTAGCATATTTTTCACTAACATACAAATTATCGAACCCATTTAGATACTCAAAAAGTTTACACTCTAATAAATAACCAAACTGACTCATAACTTCATACTTTTGTAAATACGAACGATCACCTTTATATTCAATACTGCCATAGTCAAATGAGGTCAATCCCAATAAAATTTTCATAAGCGTTGTTTTACCAGCACCATTTTTCCCAATTAACCCAATAATTTCACCTTGATTCAAGACAATTGAAATATCTTTTAAAACTTCTTTATGATCATATGTCTTTTTTAAATTTTTTATTTCTAATAGTTTTTCCATTACTCTCTCCTAACTATACAGATTTACTCAAAGTACTTCCTTTTGCTTCCATTTCATATATATTTACTATCAAAGCGAAATAACTTAGCCAAAAAAATTGGAAGAACGACTAGAGAAAAAAGAGTTGGTATAGTCATTCTAAAAAAAATTCCTTCAGTCATTGGGATTACAGTCATTATCAAAATAGTTGTTAAAAGACACACTCCAGATAATACAGATATTCCACAGGCAATAAGTAATGTTTTATATTTTTTATTAAATGTCTTCTTTTTTACATGGTTCATAATTTTTCATCCTCAATCAAAATAGTAGTAGAAAATTAAAATAAGTTACTTTCCTGCTACCAATTAAAAAATATTTCTGTGAATATCTTATACAGTACTTTTAATTTCTTTGATGCAATGTCCTACCGATACACAACCTACTTTATTAACTTTTTTAGAAGAAAACAATAGCATATAAATCCACATCAAATACATAAATTTAATTTATCAATTTTCCAAATAAGTATGATATATACTTTGTATTTGAAAATAGATAACCAATTGATACCATCATAATATACTATAAAAAACAACTTTTAATGTCCTATGTTGTAACTTGCATATTTTTAGTAGTATATTGCAATAAAAAAAGGAGGTTTCTCAAAATGAGCTACCTCGTTAAACTATTTATACTATAGAAATTATGATCAGTACTTTAAAATAATCATTACTCCATGAAAAGTCTGAATACCCATTTAATTTGTTCACCCTCTCTATAACACTATTTATACCTAAACCATATCTACTATATTTTTTCTCAGACTTAATTATTTTCTTAGTAAAATCTAAATCCTTTTTTTGAGCAGGATTAGTAATCTTAAATACTAATTTATTTTGATGGTAATGAATACAAATCTTGATAATTCCACTGCTTTTAATTCTGATATACTCCTCAATTGCATTGTCTAATATATTTCCCAATATTGCACATATATCAACAACTTTCTCTTCCAATAAGATATCCTTAGGTATTTTTAAATCTAAACAATACAAAATATTTTCCTTTTCCATTTGATTTACTTTATTACTCAAAACTACATCAATCGGCCAACATTCAGTATACTTTTTATAAAGATAATCTGAACCCTGGGTAATCTCTAGTAATAAAGACTTTGCCTGATTAAAATCTCTATTTTCGATGTGATAATTTAGACTAAGTAATAAATTTTTCAAATCATGTCTCATAATCCTAACTTCCTTCTGACTTTTCAGAGACTCTTTATAATACTGGTTTTGAACACCCGTTAAAATTTGTTGTTGTAGTACATAGTTTTTTTCTGCTAAATGATTAGATAAAGCAACAACAGATATGTTAATAATCATCATGCATACATTCACAATTAAAAATACAATAGGGTCAAAATGGTAAAAATAGAAAAACAGGAGGATAGACAGAAAAGGTGTAACAGAAAGAATGTAATACTCTTTTTCCTCTAGTCCAATATCATTACTTGCTCTGAAATAGTATAAAAATCGAACTAGAATAATCGCAAGAATTGAAACCAATGTGAATAAAAGAATAAAAGTTAATTTCATTAGGTTGGCATTTTTATAGTTAGGAAATATAAATAATAAATTGTTTTGGAACAAAAGTAGAAAGACAATAAATAAATAATGGAAAATTTTTTTTTTGAATACTACCATAAAAACAAAAATAGATTAGCGAGCCAATCACAATGAATATAATATATCTTAAATCTATATTAGGAAAAATATCACCATTTGTAATGGATATCTTGGTTAACAATACTAAAATAAAACAGATAATAAAAAATTGTCTTCGCTTTATCTTTAATTCTAAAAAACCGATTAAATAAATTGAGATAGAGAAACTTTGTAAAAAAATTAAAAAAATAGCTACCAACAATATCCCAACTATCTTCATATACCAATCGCCCTTTCAATAAAGCGATTGTAACACTCTTTAAACATCTTACTTTGTCCACGACTCAAAATAATCCTATTGCCATTAGTTAAATATATCACTTTATCTGCTATATAATCAATATAGTTCATATTTACAATTGTCCCAGAATTTACTTTCACAAAACGCAATAAATCTAACTTTAATTCTAATTCTTTTATTTTTCCATAAAATAAGATATCTTTACCCATTGTGTTTTCAACTCTTATTTGCCTTCCTCTTTCTGAAGAAATAGTTATAATTTTATCATAGATCATCTGGTGTTCTTCGCTACCCGATTTAAAAAATAAATAATTATTGTTAATGTTGATTTCTTCAATCGCTAAATCTAACAGTTTATCTATTTTTTCTTCATTCACTGGCTTCAACAAATATCTAAAGGGAAATACTTCAAAACTCTCTATTGTATATTTATCATAACTAGTTATGTATGAAAGCAACATTTTTTTATCATATTTTCTTATTTTCCTTGCTGTATCAATGCCATTTAATTCAGCCATTTCTATATCTAAAAATAAAATTTGATAAATAAGCTTTTGCTTTGTAATAGCATCTATCAATGAATAGCCATTTTGATAGATATCCAACTCAAATTTGATACCTCTATTGATGAAAAAATTCTCAATTAACTGTTCTAGATAGGTATTTTGAAATACATCATCATCACATATAGCAATTTTATACATTTCATCATCTCCCATGTTTCATATTAACACCAGTTTTTCCAAAAAGATAGAAATTAATTATATTTTTTGGTAGTAAATACAGCTTAGAGAGGAAATCTAAAAATCAGATTTCCTCTCTTGTTTAATTATCTCTATCTTATTTTTTAAACCATTCATCAATTATTAAAGACTGAAATTACATATTTTCAAGAGAAAAAATATGGATTTTCTCATATCATCTCTCATGATTTAAGACATACCTTTGTTTCAGATTTACTCAATCAAGGAATAAATGGCTTAATAATTAAATCTCTTGTCGATCATGCAGAAATTTCTAACATGATTTAAGACATTTATGGATACACTACTAATGACCAGACAAAAATAGACACATCTAAACTTTTAGAGAAATACAGAAATGCCCATCAAAATGGATAGCTAGTTACGAGATACGAAAAAAGTCATTACCAAATTCGTTACCAAACAAAAAAAGACACCATCCAAAAATTGGAAAGTGTCTTGAACATTTCAATGGAATGGTACTCGATTTCCTTAAAAATCTCCGTCCCATCCTGTATTCGTAAGCGAATAAATTCGTAACGACTCCAGCAATTAACGTTTTGAGAATTGTGAAGCTTTACGAGCTTTTTTAAGACCTGGTTTTTTACGTTCAACCATACGTGCGTCACGTGTTAGTAAGCCAGCACGTTTTAATGCAGAACGAAAGTCAGGGTCTACTTCTAGTAATGCACGTGCAATACCATGACGGATAGCACCTGATTGACCAGAATAGCCTCCACCTTTTACGTTTACCATAACGTCATATGCGCCTTTTGTTTCGGTGACATCAAATGGTTGATTGATCACTTCATGCAATTCAGCATGTGGAATATAGTCTGCAAGATCTTTTTTATTTACAGTAATTTTACCAGTTCCAGGTACTAAACGTACACGTGCAACAGATTTTTTACGACGGCCTGTGCCCAAATATTGGATTTGTGCCAATGAAATTCCCTCCTTAAATTAAGTTTGTAATATCTAATACTTCTGGCTTTTGAGCAGCGTGCGGATGCTCTGCGCCACCGTATACATTTAGTTTCTTAAATTGTTGACGTCCTAAAGTATTTTTAGGAAGCATTCCTTTTACTGAAGTTTCAATTAAGCGGCGAGAATTTTTAGCGCGTAATTCACCAGCAGTAACAGACTTCAATCCACCAGGATATTGGCTATGACGATAATAAATCTTATCTGTTGCTTTTTTACCAGTTAATTTCACTTTATCTGCGTTAATTATAATTACAAAATCACCTGTATCCACATGTGGTGTGAATGTTGGTTTATTTTTTCCACGCAAAATAGATGCAACGACTGTTGAAAGACGACCTAAAGAAATATCAGTTGCATCAACTACATACCATTTACGTTCTACTTTACCGGCCTGAGCCATATATGTTGTACGCACGTTTTTTCCTCCAATTTCTTTTCGATGTTTGACATACACTTGAGTTTCCGGGGCTCTCTTGGGGCAAACAATACCATTTATCATAATACCTTGAATAATAGCCAAAGTCAATGATATTCTTTATATTTCAGAAGAATTAATTATAAAAGAGTTCAGTTGTCTAACTGTAAACAAAAAATTGTTAAAAGTAATGACACTTTATTTATCTCATTAGATTTAAATCAAAATAATAATTACTGCTATTTAATTATAAATAATAGTTTAACAATTGGATTTTTTCTATTTTATTATTTTCATTTCTATAAAAAAATTGACCATTTGCTTATTAAAATAGCCAATAGCCAACCTCATAATTTCTTTTTTAATGATTAATTTTAAGATTCAAAATTAACGTCTTGTTCAATATGCCAATCTTTTTTAGAAATATCGTAAACAAGTGTAGCAATAATCGCATCATTCTGATACCTAATATTCTTTGTTTTCCAGATAGCATCTTCCACCAAATAAATGGGAATACGATATTCATCATTACTAATCTTCATTGAGCTAAAGCAGAATATAATTCCTTCTTGTAAAACAATTTTCATATCTTTCAATAGATCAAAGTTTAATTTTTTAATAGTTGTATTTCGTCTAAAAAAGGTTTTTCGATCATTTACTCTTTTCAAAGTAGCATGAGTAATTTTATCTGCTAAAATTCTAAAGAATTCATCAATATATCGGTAATAAATTCGAGTCATAGTATCCACAAATTCAAAAAACACAAAGTTATTTTGTAGTTTATAAAAGAAAGGTGAATGCAAACTTGTTTTAACATGACCAAAATATAATAATTCAGAAATTTCAAGAGGAGTTAATTCTTTTAACATTGTAATATCTGAGAAATCAATCCATTTAATTTCTTCTTTCATTTTTTGGTTATTTGCTTTTGAAAGATATTGATTTACTTTTTCCTCTCCGCGAATCATTTTTAAGCCAGTATAAATGTCATACTCGCCTTCTTCAGCAGCTGGGTTTAATAATAGAATATTCTGTGGATGATGGACGATAGAGCGGGCAAAATCCAAACGTGTAATTCCCTTCGACAAAACTGCATTACTTGTTATATCAACATGTACATAAATTAACTCTGTCATTCTCCCACCACCTAACAAAAATAAACATCATCTATTTATCATTTTACAATAATTTTCCAATAAATGCTCGTTTCTTTTCATTTAAAATTTTATTACAAAAGTAATAAAATTAATTGTTTAATTATTAAATTCTTTTCCTATATAGGCAATATTATTAAATTATGCTAAACTGAAGAAAAAGGAGAAGTTTATGATGACTAAAAACAAAAAAAGAAAATTGAAAAATTGGATAACTAATATATTATTATTCTTTTTATTGTCTATTGGCTTAATTTTAGTTTTCAATAATCAGATTCGTGGTTGGGTAATTAGAAAAAACAGCCAAGCTTATACAATTAATCATATCACTCCTCGAGAAGCTAAAAAGAACAATCAAAAAAAGGAACCATTTAATTTCAAATCAGTTGAGTCTTTAAGTAATCAGTCTGTTTTAAAAGCTCAATTTGAAAATAAAAAATTACCAATGATTGGATCAATTGCCATTCCAAGTGTTGAAGTTAACCTTCCTATTTTTAAGGGATTATCTAATGCTGCTTTGTTAAAGGGTGCAGGAACCATGAAAGCAGATGAAAAAATGGGAGAAGGAAATTATTCTTTAGCCAGCCACCGAACACAAGATGAACGGGTACTATTTACACCAATTGAACGAACATCCATTGGTGATAACATCTATATTACAGATCTAGAAAAAGTTTATACATATAAAATAGACTTTATAAAAAAAGTTTCTCCTACCCAAGTAGAATTAATTGATGATGTTCCCAATCAAAAATTAATTACATTAATCACTTGTGGTGATATAAACGCAGCAAGTCGAATTGCTGTTCAAGGAAAACTAAGTGCTGTTACACCTATAAAACAAGCTTCAAAAGATATATTAGATGCTTTCCAATTAGAACAAAGAACACTAAAAAGTTGGGTAGAATAATTTTTTACAAGCCAAATAAATAGGTTAACCTTTGTAGATACTTTTATATAAAATTGTATTTTTCAAAGAATTAATATACCTTAATTCCTTTTGATCGTTTAAGCTCTTTCAATTGACCTTGAAAGAGCTTTTTATCTATCATTGTTCACTAATAAATGAAAAGCTTAGCAAAAATAGACAGATTCTAAAAGATAAGCTAGGTTCTACATACAAGTAAACAGATATACTTATATCTATTTATCAAGCAAACTTTCTGATATTCTAGCATTGTTTATAAAAATGTAGGTTGAACAATGATTAAAAGTAAAGAGCAACAAAAGATAAGGATATTTTCATTTTGATTTCTTCATATTCTGCTCAATTAATTTTATACATTTATTTATTAAAATAACCCTTTTTCTTTTCTCATTCATCTTCAAGTTGTGGTTTTATTTTATTAAGCCAGGCATCTGTTCCCTTATCAACCATTTGAAACGTCTGATTAAAATTTCCTGTATAATATGGATCAGGAACTTCTAAACTTTCTTCGCCCTCAATAGGTTCCATAAATAAGTGAACCTTCTTACGTTGGTCGGCTGATGCTAATTGTGTTAAGTCTTCTATATTTGAATTATCCATACCAATAATCCAATCATAATAATCAAAATCATTTTTTGTAATTTGTCTTGCACGCATTTTTTCATAAGAAATATGTTGTTTATCCAAAATATTACGTGTTCCTCGATGTGGAATATTTCCTACTTCCCAACTACTCGTAGCGGCAGAGGAAACACTTAATTTATTGGACAGACCTTTTTGCTTAATTTTTTCCCTCAATACCGCTTCAGCCATAGGTGAACGACAAATATTTCCTAGACAAACAAATAAAAGATGCTTCAAAATGTCTCAACTCCTTCTTTAGCATTATTTGATAAATCATTTGAGTAAAAAGGGCTCTGAATGAAAAGATAAAAATAGTCAATAATTTTCAAGATATTATCAAAGTTTATTCAATATATAAAATATAGATTTTTATTAAAATCTATATAATTGAAAAGACCTTTAACTATAAATATAAAAATTAGGCATGAGAAAACTCTCATGCCATTTGTTTTGTTTTATTTATTGGCACGTTTTAAATAAGTACCTTCTTGTGTATTAATTTCTAATAATTCATCATTCTCAATAAAATCTGGTACGTTAACGACTAACCCTGTTTCCATGGTAGCTGGTTTGCCTGAACCAGTCACAGTTGCTCCTTTAATTGAAGGTTGTGTATCAACTACTCGTAAAGTTACAGTTGTTGGTAAAGTTAAGCCAATAACTTCAGTACCATAAAATTGAATTTTTACTTCCATATTCTCAAGCATATATTTTAGTTCATTTTCGATTAAATCAGTAGGTACTTCGTATTGTTCATATGTTTCAAGATCCATAAAATTCGCTACATTGTCTTGTATATATATAAATTGAACAGGTTTTGTGTCAATGTGTGCCTTTTGGACCTTTTCATCCGGTCTCATTGTAGTATCATAGGTTGCACCTGAACGTACGTCTCTTAACTTCATCCGCATAACAGTATTTCCCTTGCCGGGTTTATGATGGCTTGATTCTAATACCTTAATTAACTTGCCATCTTGTTCAAAGGTCATTCCTGCTCTTAAATCACTTGCTGCAATCATTCTTTATTCTCTCCTTTATCAAATAATTTTCATTCTTTCCCATTGTAGCAAATTCAATCTAGTTATACTAGCTGTTGTTTTTAAATAACTAATAAATAAAATCGCTCACTTGATTCTTTAAAGCAACATAGTTATTCTTTTTCCGCAAACCAGATAATAATCTTATTTTCTTGTTCTTCAATTGTTAATGCTTGTCCTTTTTTCTTTACATTGGCATGTATTTTATTCTCTATCAAATGAAATTCAATAATATTCTCTCTTACATTTAGTTTAAAACGCATCTCAGTCAATTCAACTGGCAAATTATTTTCTAATAATAAACGATCTTGCATAAAAGCTAAACCAGCAAATCCCACAATCATACTCAACCAGCTTCCTCCAAGATTTGCAGCATGTAGACCATCTTTTACATTTCCATGGATATCAGTTAAATCTAATAATGCTGTATCCATAAAATATTGATATGCCTTTTCAGATTGCTTAATCCTACTGGCTAGAATACTAAATATAGCATAAGATAAAGAAGAGTCATGCGTAGTAATTTTTTCATAATAATCATAATCTCTTTTTATCTGTTCCAAGTCATAATCTTGAGGAAAGAGTAACTCTGCCATTAAAGAATCAGGTTGTTTACATACTTGATATTTATATAGAATCATTGGATGATAATGTATTAATAATGGATAATTTTCTTTGGGAGTTCCATCAAATGGCCAGATTGCCTTATCAAAAAATGAATCATCTTGACGAATCAATTGTTTGTCTTCATCATAAGGAAAATACATCTTTTTTGCAGCTTTTTCCCAAAGTACTTGTTCACTTTCATCAATTCGTCCAGCGTACCTTTTAGCTAATTTGATTCCATAATTTAAATTATTTTGTGCCATTTTATTTGTATAATAATTATTATTGACCAATGCAGTATATTCGTCAGGTCCAGTGACTTCATTAATATAAAAATATTCTTTTCCATCTTTTAAAATCCACTCACCGTAGGATAGCCAAAAGCGTGCTGTTTCAAAAATAACTTCAGCGCCTTCATCTTTAATAAATTCATAATCACCAGTAACAATTTCATACAATTGAAAAGCATAACTAATATCTGCATTAATATGAACCTGTGCAGTTCCTGCAGGAAAATAGGCACTTACTTCATCTCCATTGATTGTTCGCCAAGCAAATAAGGCACCTGACTTTTGATTCATTACCCTTGCTCGTTGTTGCGCATTTGGAAGAATATGACAACGATAACGTAACAACTGACGAGCAACATCAGGCTGGGTATAAATAAAGAATGGCAGCATATAAACTTCTGTATCCCAAAAGTAATGACCTTCATATCCTTCACCCGTTAATCCTTTTGCAGGTAAACTTGTTTTTCCGTCTCTGCCAGCATTTTGAAATAATTGAAATAAATTAAAACGCAATCCTTTTTGCAAGTTTTCATTCCCAGTTATCTGAATATCACTTGTTTCCCAAAAATCTGTTAACTGTTCTTTTTGTCTTTTCATTAATTGATGATAATCGATTTTGTCAAATAAATTTTCAAATTTTTTAACTTCTTCATCTGTAACTTCTACCTGATTAAAAAAAGATGAAACACCAACATAGCTGATAGTGGTTGTTATTTTTTCAGGTTGTATCTCTAGATTTGTTGTAGAAAGCAGTGGATCTTTTAAATATTTATCTGTTACTGTTTGTTCTCCTTGAAATAATAGAAGTGATTGATTACTAAATTGTGTTGTTATTTTTGCAACATGCTTTGATAGATGACTTGTACTAAGTTGACTAATTGATTTTGCTACACGTGGGTCTGGCGTTTCGCTTGTCTTAACATTCATTTCTGATAATTTTTTAACATGTAAATTACGTTCAATTGTCAACTTACCGATAAAATTAGCTGCCTTCACACTATACTGACTAACAAAAATTTCTTGTTGTTCAAGTGAAACAAATGACTCAATCATTAAGTGAAATATTCGATCATTCGTTATCTCAATTTTATAGCTTTCATTTAAACTACCGGTCAAGAGATTTAACTCAAATGTTTCTCTTTCAATCAACCAATTTTCTTCATCAGAACGTTTGCCATCTATTATCAAGACAATCTCTCGTAATGATGGTAATTTTACGATGGTTTGATGACTTTTAGCAGAGCCATAAACCCATTCACCATAGATGATCGGTTGAATATCATAGAAGCCGTTGACAAAGGTTCCTGGATTGCCATTGTTATTCTTTTGTTTTATTGGCATGGAAGCTCGTACGCCAATATGCCCATTGCTCAATGTAAAGATTGTTTCAATATATTCTGGTGCTTTATTGCCAATATCTGTTAATTCTAATAGAAATGGTTGCACATTTTAACCTCCTAACTACCTTACAACTGAGTGACCAAAAATAGTTTTTTTTCAAAAATAAGCCAAAACTACTTATTTTTATTTTCTCATGCTTTAACTAATTTATCTAACGAAAAAAGCTTGAGTTCTGAAATAACTATATAAAAGAAGTCAAAAAAAATAAAACTTGATTTAAAAAAGAAAAAAGATCTTTAACTATCCGATTTTTTATTGGATAACTAAAGACTATTAATATAAGACCAATTAAGAATTATTGTTTTTTATGATGTATAAATTGCCCAGAAATTCACAGCATTTTCAAGCAATTCTTCCGACGTATATTTTCGAATTGAATGCCTTTTTTGCTCTGAATCATTTGGATCATTGATCCAAAATTGATCTTCTGATGTCCCACTTATAACCATAATATGACCTGTTCTTGTAAAGGTACCCGGTTTAACTGAAACAATTATTGGATGTTTTACATTTAAATGCTCTTTAACTGCTGCTATATTCACACCTAAATTTTCAAAAGTATATCCTTTGAATTGAGCATAATCTGAGAAGATATTCCAAGAAGTACCTTGTCCATCAACAAAATAGTTATTGCCAGCCCATTGAAGAATATCTGCCGGTGTCACTAATTTTTTGTCTAAAAATGAAGTAATCATAGCTAGTGAAGTCAATGCACACCCGTTAAATTCTATTGTATTATCTTTTTGTCCGTTATTAGTACCATAGCTCAGCTGTTTCCACTTCTTATCTGTTTGTAGGTATAATGGAATTTCCAAGTGTCCTTGTAATTTATTTTGCTGAATTTCCTGATTTACTATTTCTGAATAGATCAATTTTTTTGGTTTTTCTACTTTATTCGAATATTTTTTCTTTATTGTTATCTTATCTTTTGTTGCTATATTTTTAGCTGTGTCTTCTTTTAATCCTGATTTTATCAAAAACCTAATACCAAAAAATAGAAGAAAAATTAAAAGTAAAAGTGTAAGACATTTAGAAAAAAATTTTTTCTTCTTATTCATAAATCTCCTATCAATCCTTTTCATTCATTGAGAAAATTAATATTTTATATGGATATCCTATTTCTATTAAACCATGAATAACAAAAAATTTACATAAGTTTTTTAACTTTTATTAAATTTTAATCAATCAATAAAACTATTACTATTTTTTATAAAAAAATAGTAATTTATACCTTATTGTAAATTAAAGTTGAGATTTCTTGAATTATTTTTTAATATTCGTTAGAATAGAAACAACTTGATTATTAGCTGAAATCAGATTACAGTATACCTATAAAGGAGGGTGAAGAATATTGGAGAATAATTATAAAACAAAAATTCAAAATATCAAAAAATTAATTTTCCAATCTTCACAAAATTTCTTTTCAACATTTCTAGAGGATTCAAAAGAGAAAATACAAGAAGAACAAGAAAGAGAAGCTATTTTACAAAAATTACAATTAGCCTGTATTCAAAAGTCTTTAGTTGTCCTTCAATTAAAAGAATCACCTCTTGATCAGGAATTTGAAACTGTTTCTGGTTGGATTGTTTCAAAAAATATTACTAATTCCATTATGCTTAAATTACAGAATAATCCTCAACAGATTTGTATGATTCTTGTTGATCACATCATGAAAGTGAGCACATTAGCAAAAGATTCAGCTTATCAGATTAACTAATTTTCAAAAAATGAATCATCTTAAAATAAAATGTTAAACAAATTATTTATATATTAATTTTCTTATTCATTCAATTACTTGTGCTTCTTTTTTGTACTAGATAACCTATACAGCAAATTCTATTAGGATAATTAACTTTTAAGAAATTGTGTATTTTTTATAATGGATTATTTTTGTTTATCCAAATATTTTTCTTTTCTTCCTATCCACTAGATATAAAATAATAAAACATCGAATGAAATATTTCATTCGATGTTTTATTATCTACTATATTAAAGGGAAGAATAGCTAATATTTAAAAATCATTTATAGTTTTCTATCATTGAATGTGTTTTTTTAGGTAAGAACAATTGTGGCGCTACTCTTACTAGGATAACTAAAACAATACAGATATAAATAGCATTTGCTACTCCACTAGTTCCATTAATGATAAATGAATACCAATAAGGACTCATGCCTTTCGGTGCGTACATTCCCCAAACAAATACGCCTGCCAAAAAATGCCAAAACCATCTAGAAAATGCAGCAGTTATACCACCAAGAATAACAAAACAGCTGGCTTTTGTCATCTGCTTCAATTCAATAGTATTTTTTATTTGTCTAGAAAAAATACCACCCATTCCACCAAAAGCAAAAGCAAAGGGATATTCAAAAATAATCTGTGGGACAGAAATAAAATTTTTCATTGCATTACCTAAAACAATATTTAATAAACCCCAAATAAATCCAGCAGTCATTCCTGGCAGTACGCCACGTCGATAGGAATATAGCGCTAAAGGCACCAATCCTAAAGATAGGTCAAATGATGCATTTGCTGTTTGAATGGGAATAAATGACAAAGCCATTGCCATAGCAGCAATAATCGTGCCTTCTATCCAAACACCTAAATCTAATTTCCTTGTCAAAAAAAACTCCTCCTATGTATAGAATAAACCATTCATCAAAGGAGGAGCAATATTATCTACTCCATCACAATTCCTACGCACGTACTAACGTAACAGGTTCTAGGGTTTAGAGTCTTCTCATTCTCAGCCTCATCAGGCTCCCCCTTGTGACGGTATTCTATTTAATTTTTACTTTTATATTTTCTCATTCCTATTTGCAATTGTCAAATACATATTGAAATAAAATTAACAAAATGAATAATCTTTTCGTTAATTTTTTGAAAGAATTTATCTATAAATAAAATTATTCAGAAAAATAATTGCCAGGAACCACATTAATTGTTTTTGTATGGGTATCTACATCTTTCACGTATAAAAGCGACGTATATTCATTGTTAATGGCACGTTGACCATTAAATTTAGATTCAGCAAATACGGTGATTCCAACAAGTTCAGCTTCAAATTCTTCAATCATGCTCTTCATTCCATTCACAGTTCCGCCTCCTTTCATGAAATCATCTACAACTAACACTCTTGATCCACGTTTCAAGCTACGTTTTGATAATTCCATTTTTTCAATCCGCTCGGATGAACCAGAAACATAATTTACACTAACAGTAGATCCCTCTGTTATCTTGGAATCCCTGCGTACGATAACAAATGGTACATTTAAATAATAGGATACTGCCTGGGCAATCGGTACTCCCTTTGTTGCAACAGTCATGACCGCATCAATAGATTTTCCTAAGTATTTTGATGAAATAATGCGACCTACTTGACGTAATAATTCTGATTCACCTAGTAAATCAGATAAATAAACATAACCACCAGGTAATAGACGATTTTGTTCTGATAACCTGTTACATAATTCTAAAATGATTTCTTTAGCATCTTCATAAGAAATCTTGGGAATAAATTGAACACCGCCTGCTGCCCCGGAAATTGTTTCTAACATCCCTATATCACGTTCATTAAACGTTTTTTTAATAATTGCTAAATCTTCGCTAATTGATGATTTAGCAGAATAATAGCGTTCAGCGAAATAAGTTAATGAAATGAGTGTATTAGGGTGATTCAATAGATATTGCGTCATATCTATCAGTCGTTCACTTCTGCGAATTTTCAAATCTATCACTCCTTTTTTCTATTGCTCTTTATTATAAAGTTTTTTTTCTTAAAATTCGAGTATTTTTTCTATTTTGAAAAAAATTGTTCGCTGTTTATATAAAAAAAGAAGAATTAGAAAGAAAAACTTTCGATTTTTCTTCTAATTCCTTATCATTAATTATTTTTACTTTTTCTTCGTCTGATTAAAAATAACTTACGTAATCCATTTACTAATAAAAATAAAAGAATAAAAACTAAAGTAATACTGGCACTTGGTGGTGCTTCTAAATAATAAGAAGAAGTCAAGCCAGTCAACATACCAACCATACCTACAATCACACTAATAAAGATGACAATATTGAATCCTTTACCAATCCTCATGCCAATAGCAGCTGGTAAAACCATAATTGCTGAAATTAACAAGGCACCTGCAATAGGAATCATTACTGCAATGGAAACACCTGTAATAATATTAAACATCATAGACATCCAGTAAATAGGTAATCCATCTGCATGTGCAATGTTTTCATCAAATGTTAAAACATACATAGGTCGTTTAAAAAGAACAAATAAAACCGTTAATAGGATAAATAAGATAGCTAAAATGATGACCTGTTGCCAGCTAATAGTAACAATTGAACCAAACAAATAAGATTGAATGTTGACAGCAGAATTGCCGCCTTTAAGATTCGTTAGCACTAACGCTAAAGCTAGTCCACATGCCATTAAAATTGCAATAGAAATTTCAGAATAAGTACTATAAATTGTACGCAAATATTCTAAAAAAACAGCGGCAATAACTACCACAATCAAGGTTGTGATACTTGGGTTAACATTAAGAAAAAAGCCCAGTGCCACACCTGCTAGAGAAACATGTGATAAAGTATCAGCAATCAATGATTGTCGACGGATGACCAAAAACACACCTAGCATAGGTGCAATAACTGAAATAAACAGAGCAGCTAAAAAAGCTTTTCTCATGAATTCGTATGAAAGCAGCGCCATTGGACCCCTTCCTTTCTGACTAAATGAATTTGTCGATCAACATATTGCTGGATATCTTCATGATCATGCGTGATCATTAAAATCCCTTTATTGTGATTATGAGCATTATGTTGTAATAGACGATAAAATTTAATTCTGGATGCTTCGTCCATACCTGTCGTAGGCTCATCCAAAATGAAAAGATCAGGATCTGTAGCAAATACTCTTGCCAAACTAATGCGTTGCTTTTGTCCGCCGGATAGCTCTCCTACTCGCTTGTTTCGCATTTCCCACATATCAACTGATTTCAGTGCTTTTTCAACATGCTGATGATCTTTTGACGTAAGTGGTTTAAACCATCTATGACGTGGATATCTGCCTGATTGTACAAGTTCAAGTACTGTACTTGGAAATCCAGCATTAAATGAAGCAATCTGTTGAGGAATATACCCAATTGTCAATTTCTGATTCTTATTATTCTTTTTAGCTAGTTTAATAATACCACTTGTTGGTTTAAGAAGACCTAGTGTATTTTTTATTAAAGTAGATTTGGCCGCTCCATTTTCACCAGTTAAAATAACAAACTCGCCCGGATCAACAGAATATGAAACATCGGTTAGGATTGGCTCATCTTCATAACAAAATGATAGATCTTTAACTTCTATATAATGCATGACATTCTTCCTTTTTATAAATAAAAAAAGCAATATAAATTATAGTTATCTATTTTCAAATAATTTATTTACTCTGTTATTTAATACTTTTTTGCAATGCGTTTAAATTATCTTGCATGATAGTAATATAATTTTTTCCTGTTTTTTGCTCTTTTGTTGTTAAGCTTTCTATCGGATTCAAAACAGCAGTAGAAACATGTGTTTCATTGGCCAAAGCTTTGGTTACCTTGGAAGAAGCTGATGTTTCAAAATAGATGACAGAAATATGTTTCTCATTAATATAATGTTTTAACTCTGCCAACCGATTAGAAGATGGTTCCTGATCTGGAGAAATTCCAGCAATCGATTCTTGTGTTAAGCCATATTGTTTTGCTAAATAACCAAACGCAGCATGCTGAGTAACAAATGTTTTGTTTTTTGCTTGTGAGAAAGCTGTTTTATATTCTTTATCTAATTCTTTTAATTTTTTAAGATAATTGGAGGCATTTTTTGTAAATATCGCTTTTTTCTTTGGAAATTTCTTTATCAATGCATCACGAATAGCTATAACTTCTTTCTGGGCTAAAACAGGATCTAACCAAACATGGGGATCTATCTCACTTTCTTTTGAATCATGTTCATGTTGATGATTATGATGATCTTCAGAATCATGATCATGCTTGTGTCCTTTCATTAAGGAAATCGACTTACTTGCTTCAACGACTTCTGTTTTTTGGTCATCTACACTTTCTAAAGCTTTATCAACCCAGGTTTCCATTTCATGATTATTATAAACAAAGACATCTGCATCATAAACTTTTGTCAGGTCTTTTACACTTGGTTCATAGTCATGAGGTTCAGTCCCTGCTGGCGTTAACAATGTAACATCTGCTTCATTTCCAGTAATATTTTTTGTAAAATCATACATTGGATAAAATGTTGTAACAACTTTTATTTTTTCATGTGCTTCATTGTTTTCACTCTTTTTCGAACCACAACCGGTAAATAGCAAGGTTATACCACACAACAAAAGTAAACTTAATGCATAATGACGTTTCTTCATGTTCAATTAGCTTTCCTCTTTTCAATTTATTTTCAAAATGTAATTATTACGATTTAAAAAAAGATTAACAGATACCTGACTAGTTGTCAAGCTAAAAATCGATAAAAAATTGCTATTTTGATTTAAATAAACCTAAGAATAGAAGTTGGGGCCTATAGAATAATAAACAACTATCGCCATCTATTATTTATTCAATTAAATAAATTGATATAAAAATGTTATCAGCTATTTAAAAAAGAGAAACAAAAAATGAGTAGAATTATAAATTTCTACTCATTTAGTTCTCTTAATTAATGATTAAATTGTAATTATACAGCTTCACTAAGAAATTCAATTTCAACTGTATGTGTTAGTACGTCCGAATAGCTATAAGAAACGCGTTCAAAAGAATTTTCATTGGGATCTAGATCCACAACAAAAACAGATGGATAGGTTTCTGTTAAAATACCCTTGCGTTCAGTTTGGCGTTTCCTACCGATTTGCGCAATAAGCATAATCTCACTACCTATACGGTTTTCTAGATTTTTTTTGATTGAAGCTAAAGTTATTGGCATCCCATTCACCTCAGCCATTATTTTATCACACATTGTAAAATAAATCAAGTTTACCATAAAGTTAGTTGAATTGCAATACAAATAACTTGTTATTTTTTAATAATTTCATGCAAACTTTCAACATTACTCAACCAATATGTCTTTTAACTTACGTTTTGCTCGGTCATAAGCACTACGGGTATTCAGCATTTCTGGTTGATCTTCTGCAATAGTTGATAGTTCCTTACCATTCATGTATTCTGAGAAGATCGTACATTCAAAGGAAGATAGTGTCATTGGAAATGCTTCTAGTTTCTCACGCATAATCATATAATCTAGAGAGTTTAAATTTTCAACACCTAAATAACTTGCCCATTCACCTTCTTGATTCTCAAGTTTTTGTTCTAGAGAAACGGCCATTGTATCTGCCGTTCGTTTGTAGGCACATTGTTTTCGAACCAAACTACGAATATGATTTTCAAAATTCAATTTGAAAAATTTTCCAATTGTTACCTTTCGATCAGGCTGATAATTTTTTAATGAATGATAAAAACTAATACGTCCCTCTTGTAACCAGTCTTCATTATCATAACCTTTTAAGTAATATTTTTTAGATAATTTATAAACAATTGGATGATATTGGCGATATAAATGATTAAATACTTCCTCATTTCCCTCAATAGCCGCCTTAATATTTTCCATACTTTCTCTGCCCTCCAATCAACGAAATATTTTGAATTCATGATTATAGTGAGCATAGCATGGGATATTTATGGGACTAAAGTGAATGAAAAGTTAATTGTTTTTTTTAGATAATTCTTCCAATTTTTTAGTTAATTTTTCCATTTGTTCTAAATTCCAAGGTGAGTTTCGCTGAAATTGTTGAAAATGAATATCCCTTGAGTGTAATGCAATCGTTTTTTCTGATTTTTTTATTAACTGATAAAGCTCTCTAGCAGAAATTCTTAAAGCACCTTTTGAAAAGACCATCCATTGTTCTGCTAAATCACTTGTAGCAACGGTTACTTGTGTTAAATGATTATTTTTTTCACCAGCGATACGTTCTATATAACTATCTGCTGTTTCGTCTTCTTTTGTAAAAATAACGGTTAAACGAGATTTTTTATAAGTTTGTTGGATCCCAGGAACAAGTTGTGCATCAAAAACAATAATAACCTCAATTCCCTCATATTTAGCATAATTTGATAAACGATTTAATAAATCATCTCTAGCATCTTCTAGTTTGTCTTGTTTTTTTAACTTTACAAGCTCTGGCCAGGCACCAATCATATTATACCCATCAACAATTAATAGATGTTCTTTCATGTTTTCACCTACCTTATAATGGATAACGTTTGCGGTAAGCTTCATACATCAATAACCCAGCAGCTACACCGGCATTCAAACTTTGAACGTGACCAGACATAGGAATAGTAATTAATTCGTCTGCTTCTTTTTTCAAACCTGCACTTATTCCCTTGCCTTCATTACCAATAATTAAGGCAAGGGCACCTGTTGCATCCCAGTTTCTATAATCTATTCCAGTCATATCCGTTCCAAATATCCAAAACTGCTGTTCTTTCAATTTTGCAATAATTTGAGATAAATTGGTAACACGTGCTACCGGTATATATTCTACTGCACCAGTAGATGTTTTTGTAACTACTGGCGTAATACCAACGGAACGATGTTTGGGAATAATGATGCCATCAACACCTGTTGCATCTGCCGTCCGAAAAATAGAACCAAAATTATGAGGATCTTCTAACCCATCTAGAATCAGAAAAAAAGGCGTCTTTGTTTTGACTTTTACCTGTTCTAATAATTCATTTAATGAAAGATATTCATAGGCTGTTATAGCTAATACCATTCCCTGATGTACCCCTTGGTTACTCCACATTTCAAGTTTGGTTTTAGGCACCCATTTTACTGGCAATGATCTTTCTTGTGCTAACTGTTTTAGTTTATCTATCTTTTCTCCCTTACTATCTTCTTGTAAAAATAGCTTATTCCCACGTCCTTGTTGAATAGCTTCAACAACTGCATGATAACCAAAGACAAAATTGTCTTCTTCAGTAGTAATTCCTGTCTTTTTCATCTTTTTTTGTTCATTTTTTGCTGTATTTTTTTCTTTATATCTATGTTTGTTTTGCGAAATTTTTGATTGTTTATTTTTCATTTCTATTGCCCACCTTATCGATACACCAATTAATCAGTTCAGCCATACGTTCTGTTTGATTCGTTAAATGCAAATAACCCATCAAAGCTTCAAATCCAGTCGCTATGCGATAAGTTGTTACATCTGCATTTTTGGCAAACGTATGACTTTTTGCATTGCGTCCTCGTTTATAAAATTGAATTTCTTCTTCTGTTAATAATTTGGCATCTAACATTTCCAGAATTAAAAAAGCTTGAGCCTTAGCAGATACATAATGGGTCGCTAGGCGATGTAAGGTATTTGGCTTTGTTTTTCCCTCTTTAATAAGGTAATCACGAATATAGACTTCATAAATTGCATCCCCAATATATGCTAAAGTTAGACCACCTAATTGTGTATAGTCTTTCATATTCTTCTCCATCTTGTCCCCTGTTTTGTATCTTCTAGCACGATACCTTGTTGATTTAATAAATCACGAATCTCATCACTACGACCAAAATTTCCTTCTTTTCTGGCTTGTTCTCTTTCATTAATTAACTGATCAATATCTTGATCGATCAATACTTCTGAAGAAAAGAAGATACCAAAAATAGCCAACCATTGTGTAAAATAAGTTAATGTTTTTTCAATAACCTTTTTGGAAACGGCCTTTCTTTCACTATATAGGTTCATCCATTTTGCCAGTTCGTAAACAATTGTAATCCCATTTGCTGTATTAAAATCATCATCCATTGCTTGAATAAATTGCCCTTTAAACAAATTTAATGTTTCTAAGTCATTTTCATCTTCTGTCAACTGTTCTAAAGTATCATTTTTTCTAAATGTTAAGTTATTAAAAGCATTTTGTAATCTTTTAAGATTACTAGCTGCTTCTTTGATGGTTGTTTGACTATAATGAATGGGATGACGATATTGTGTCGTTGACATGAAAAAACGTAACACCTGTGGATCAATGGTTTGAATAAGTTCATGTACAGTCACAAAGTTTCCAAGTGACTTACTCATTTTTTCATCGTTCTCACCAACAGTCACATAGCCATTATGCATCCAATAATTGACAAAGGTTTTTCCAGATTGTGCTTCACTTTGAGCAATTTCATTTTCATGATGAGGAAATTCCAAATCTTGCCCTCCACCATGAATATCAATTGTTTCACCTAGATGTTTCATCGCCATTACTGAACATTCGATATGCCAACCAGGACGTCCTGCTCCCCAAGGTGAATCCCAAGAAATTTCACCTGGTTTAGCTTTTTTCCATAAAGCAAAGTCTAATGGATCCTCTTTCAAACTTCTTTCTTCCCCAGTTCGTTGGCTAGCTCCAATCTCAAGATCATCTATAGATTGGTGACTTAATTCACCATATTGTTTGAACTTATAGGTTCGATAATAAACATCTCCCTGTGCTTCATAAGCATAACCTTTTTCAATCAACTGTTGAATAAAAGCCAAAATATCTGGGATATGGGTCATAACACGTGGGTGACAAGTTGCTGGTTGAATATTTAAAGCATTGCTATCTTCTTCGAAAGCATGAATGAACCGACTGGATACAGCCTCTGCAGTTATCTTCATTTCCTTGGCTGCGCGAATAATTTTATCATCAATATCGGTAAAATTAGAAACATAATTTACTGTATATCCTCGATACTCAAGATAGCGACGAATCGTATCAAATGCAATTGCGCTACGAGCATTGCCAATATGAATGTAATTATAAACAGTTGGTCCACAAACATACATACGGACTTTATTCTCTTCAATAGGAATAAAAGGTTCTTTTTTACGTGTCAATGTATTATAAATTGTAATCATTGAATTTCTCCTTCTTATTTTATTAGAAAGGTATAATAAAATATTTTAAATTCATTTTTTATTATCTTGTAATTAGTATCAGCTAAATTCGTGAACCTACCTAGCTACCAATAATTATTATCTAAATTTAATTTGTTGTTAAAATTAAACGATTGATTCATCCTTATTTTATCAGAAAAATTGAAAAAAATGGTGTTCATTCTTTTTAAAGCATCAATGAATAGTAAGGAAAATGAGAATTCATATAGTATAAAGAAGAACGTCTTTTAAATATCAGCATTTAAAAGACGTTCTTAGATCTTATTTACTATAAAATCTTTTTATATCCTTAGTACACTTTAATAGAGAAAAGCATTTCTAACCTGATACATTAATGCATTAAAATGCAATGAACGGTTCATTAATGGGAAATTTTTTTTAGTTATTCATGAATTAACAAATTGATTCAGTTATTCATCGGAAATTTTTCCATTTTTATTTAAAAACCGTTTTAGCTAAGCACATTATTTAAATGATTTAGAACCTTTTCTTTTCCTAACAATTCAATCGTTTCAGCTAGTTCTGGTCCATGTGTTTGTCCTGATACAGCAACCCGGATAGGCATGAAAAGTGGTTTACCCTTAATTCCTGTTTCTTTTTGAACTGTCTTAATTGCTGCTTTTATACTAGGAGCATCAAAAATTACTAATTTTTCTAATTGGTCTTTAAAGTTCGATAGGACGATTGGTGTGGTTTCTCCACTTAACGCTTCTTTTGCTGCATCATCAAGAACGGGATGTTCATTGAAAAATAATGCAGATAAATCAACCATTTCTGCAGCATAACTCATTTGAGGTTGATATAGATGAACCATATTTTCCAGCCATTGGATCTTCTCTGATGATGGCTCTTTTTCTACCCGTCCATCAGCGATTAAGTATGGTATACACATCTCTGTTAATTCATGTAAATCCATTTTTTTCACATATTGATTGTTTACCCAAGCTAATTTTTTTGCATCAAAAGCAGCAGGTGATTTACTTAAACGTTTTGGATCAAACATATCAATTAATTCTCTTTGTGAAAAGATTTCTTCTTCGCCTACTGGAGACCAACCTAACAATGTCGTAAAGTTTAACATTGCTTCTGGTAGGTAACCTAGTTCACGATATTGTTCAATAAATTGTAAAATTGTTTCATCACGTTTACTTAATTTTTTACCAGTTGCGGCATTAATGATTAATGTCATATGGCCAAAAATAGGCGGTGTCCAACCAAAAGCTTCATAGATCATTAATTGTTTTGGTGTATTAGCAATATGATCGTCTCCACGTAGAACATGGGTAATTTTCATAAGATGATCATCAACAGCAACCGCAAAATTATAAGTTGGCATACCATCTTGCTTTTGAATGACAAAATCTCCACCGATATTGTCAGACTCAAAAACAATCTCTCCCTTAACCATATCATTAAACGTATAAGAAGTATTTCTAGGGACACGAAAACGAATAACTGGAATTAATCCCTTAGCTTCATTTTCTGCTTGCTCACTTGGTGTTAAATTCGCACATTTACCAGCATAATGCGGCATTTCACCAAGTGCTTTTTGACCTTCTCTTTCTTCTTTTAATTCTTCAGGCGTACAATAACATTTATAAGCACGATTACTGCTCAAAAGTTGATCAATTAAAGGTTGGTAGATATCTTTTCGCTCAGATTGACGATAAGGGCCGTAGGCTCCTGGATTGTCAGGTGATTCGTCCCAATCAACACCTAGCCATTTTAAGTTTTCAAGCTGACTTTTTTCACCGCCTTCAATATTTCTTTTTTGGTCGGTATCCTCAATTCGAATAATAAAATCTCCATCATTGTGGCGAGCAAATAGATAGTTAAATAGTGCTGTTCTTGCATTACCAATATGTAAATGCCCAGTTGGACTTGGTGCATAGCGTACGCGAACCTTAGTCATAATTTGTATCTCCTTTTCTTCCTTTAAATTTACCTCAAGTTAATGAAATAGACATTATATTTAATAATTTGATTCAAATAACTAATTAAAAAGTATACTTGACTACTTATTTCAATATGAATGATTCATTCTTTTATTACTTATTATTTTTTATTTAGATAAATTCTTCAATTTTACTTTAAATGTACCTATTTTAACCATTCAGCTATGATTGTACAATCAATAAAGCCAATAGTAAAGCCATTGTTCACAATTTTTCGTTGTTTAAATCCATTTAGTTGGATTGTTAAGAAATGGGAACGACATTCAACTAACTAAAAAACTTTTTCTTTGTTAGTAAATAGTTATTTTCCTAATCTTCATAAAAGAAAGTAGTTTTACTTATTATTATTTACTAGTGAGTATTCTCTTCATATTACCTTGTTAAATTTAACAAAGTACAAGAAGAGAAAGAAGAATTTTTAGTCATTCTTCTTCATTCTCCTAATGATTTTTAAATAAATCTATAGTTATATTTTTTAATTAACTTTCTTCACTATTTTGATCATTTTCTTTTAATTCCGAATGTGTATCTTGGTTAGAATTTGTCGGTCTAGCAAAAATCATTCGCCCAGCTGCCGTTTGTAAGGCACTTGTCACTGTCACTTGAAGATGTTCATTCATATGATTTTGTCCCTCTTCAACTACTATCATTGTGCCATCATCCAGATAAGCTACGCCTTGCTGCCTCTCTGTTCCAGCTTTTACCACCATTACTTCCATAGTCTCACCGGGAATAACCACTGGTTTCACTGCATTTGCTAAAGCATTGATATTTAAAACGGGAATGTTTTGAAACTCTGAAACCTTATTTAAATTATAATCATTTGTAACAACAATACCATCTAGTAATTTTGCTAATTTTATTAATTTACTATCTACTTCTGTTATTTCTTCAAAATCACCATCATACATTTCTACCGAGATATCTGATTCCTTTTGCAGTGCATTCAAAATATCTAATCCACGGCGACCACGTACACGTTTTAAGTTATCTCCTGAATCAGCAATATATTGAAGTTCATATAGAACAAAATTAGGAATAAGTAAAATACCTTCTAAAAAACCAGTTCTAGCAATATCATAAATTCGACCATCAATAATAACACTTGTATCTAAAATCTTATATTTATGAAAAAGATTAGTAGTTGTATTGTTCTGTGATTTTTCCATTTCATTTGTATTTCTTTTTTGTTTAGATACAAAAATTTTTCGCCAATCTTCATGTCTTTCGGCACCTACGTGGAATCCTAAATAGCCAAGTAGAATCATCAATAAAATTGGAACTAAACTATCTAAAATCATAATATTTAAATTATATAGTGGGATTGAAATAATTAAACCAAATGTTAATCCAATAATTGCACCAAGACTACCAAATAATAAATAAGTCAAACTAATTTTGTTTAAATAAGCTTCTAATTTTTTAATGCACATGATAATATATTTTTCTACTAATAAAGATAAAATAAAAAAAATAAATGCACCAAATAACCCATTGGTAAAAGTGTTCAACCAATGATTATTCCCTAAATTTACTGCTTGCCAAATAGGTGGTAAAAAGGCAATTCCCAAACTAATCCCAATCAGGATCATTAGCAACGTAATGATACGTTTCTTCATACATTTGTCTCCTGTTCCCTTTTATTTTTATAGTTATTTTTAGTAAAAAATTATTATGCTTTTATTAAAAGAAATTTAGCTATATAATAATTTAAACTATAAACTTATATTATACGTCCTGATAAAAAACTGCCAACTTTTCGACTATTTTATTTTTTCATAGCATCTTTATAAGAAATAAGAGTAAGAAAAAGTCATTCATAATCTGTTTTAAAATTATTAAATATAAAAAATTAGTCAATGATAAAAGAAGCATTCTCTATCATTGACTAGTTTTATTTCTAATTATTTTTCTTTGTCTCATTGAAAGATTTTTTTAATGGTTTCAGAGATCGTCATAACACCAACTACTTCAATCCCTTTAGGTGGCGTCCAACCGCCCAAATTATTTTTCGGTAAATAAATTTTAGTAAAACCTAGCTTTTGAGCTTCTCGGACACGTTGTTCCACGTTTGCCACACGTCTAATTTCTCCGGTCAAGCCAATTTCACCAATAAAACATTCTGAAGCTTTTGTTCCTTTTTCTTTGTAACTAGAAGCAATGCTTACAGCTATCGCCAGATCAATTGCTGGTTCATTAATTTTTACCCCACCAGCTGCCTTTAGATAGGCATCTTGATTTTGTAAAAGTAATCCGGCTCTTTTTTCCAAAACAGCCATGATTAATGAAACCCGATTAAAATCTAATCCAGTAGTCGTTCGCTTAGCAGTTCCAAAAACCGTTGGTGTTATTAAAGCTTGAATTTCTACCAAAATAGGTCGAGTACCTTCCAAGGCAGCAACAATGGCAGAGCCTGCATCATCTGCCAAACGTTCCTCCAAAAACGTTTGTGAAGGGTTAGTAACCTCAGTTAAGCCATAATCATGCATTTCAAAGATACCAATTTCATTGGTTGAACCAAACCGATTTTTGACAGTACGTAAAATCCGAAAGGTATGGTGCTTGTCTCCTTCAAAATATAAAACCGTATCAACCATATGTTCTAGCATTCTTGGACCGGCAATTGATCCTTCCTTTGTGACATGTCCAACAATAAAAATAGCAATATTATTGGTTTTAGCTAGTTTCAACAATTCAGCTGTCGTTTCTCGAACTTGGCTAACACTGCCAGCAACACTGGTTATATCAGGTTGCGTCATCGTTTGAATAGAATCAATGATGACATAATCAGGCATCAATTCTTCAATGGATTTAGCAATGCTTGACATATCAGTTTCTGCGTATAGATAGAATTCTGTATTGATTGTTCCCAATCGTTCAGCACGCATTTTAATTTGTTCTGCGCTCTCTTCACCAGAAACATAGAGGACCTTGCCACCAATCATTGCCAATTGTTGGGAGACTTGTAAAAGCAAGGTTGATTTTCCAATTCCAGGATCACCGCCAATTAAAAGGAGAGATCCAGGCACAACTCCTCCACCTAGAACACGATTTAATTCTGCTAATTGCGTTTTTATTCTTGGCTCTTTTTTAGGAATAACCTCTGTTAATCGTTGAGGTTGCACTTTTTTTCCTGTTAAACTAATTCGTGTACGTCGATCAGTTGTATCTTGTATGATTTCTTCGGTCATTGAATTCCATTTACCACAATTAGGACAACGTCCCAAGTACTTCGGAGATACATAGCCACAACTTTGACATTCGAATTGACTTTTCGTCTTTTTCGCCATTTGTACTCTCCTTTATTCCTTGTTCGAAAAATTTAGATTTCATAAATTTAGCTTATAGCTAAGCTAGTATAAAATGATCACTAAATATTAATCATTAATTTTAATTTTTTCCGGATGAACCAAAACCACCAGAACGTTTTTTACCTATCTGATCATCATCTGTTAATAAAAAAGACTTAAAAATCCCTTGTCCAATACGGTCACCTTTTTTAATCATAACATCTTCATAGCCAAAATTTAAAAATTGAAACATAATATGACCTTCATTTGCTTCGTTATTATAATAATCACTATCAATTACTCCAACACCATTCGCCAATAATAAAAAATGTTTTAATGGATTGGATGAACGATTATTCAATTCTAAATATTCATTTTTTGGTATATAAGCCTTAATACCAGTTTTAACCAATACGGGTTTTGGTGCTATTCCCTTTTTATGTAAGGTCCAAATACTTGGAACAGTGCTATCCTCAGCAGATTCAAAATCATATCCAGCTGCCTCTGCTGTGGCACGTCGTGGTAAATTTATACCTTGTGTCTGATAATCAGAAATAATTTCAAATCCTCGAATTTTCATTAAATAAATTCTTCCTTTCTTATAAAAGCTACGCTCATTTTACCATATCTCTTTTAAAAAAAATGACTTCTACTAAAAGGATGATTTTTTCATTAAACAAATACCAAAAATAGGTCATTGTATAATTTTGTGGATACTGTATTAAAAATTAGATAATCAAAATTTTTATCCACAATTTTTATAATTTTAAAATGAATAGATAAATAATAATAATTTTTTCAATTTTATAAATAAATTTTATTAATTCCTTATTTTTCAGATTGATAAATATTGATTAATCAATATTTATGAACAAAAATAGGTAAATTCATTTAAGGTAATTATACTATTTATTTTTAATAAAATTAACTTATTCACAAAATATCCACAAGCTAATCTGACTTTTAAACATGTTATCCACATTCAAAATCTATATGACCAATTAGTAATTTTTCTTTTTAATTCTTTAATAAGGCTTCACTTTAATTCATCTAGATAAAATCAACAAATTTTATTATAAAATTGTAATAAGCAAACTAAATATAAATATTCAAAATAAGCTATTATGCCTAGTATAGCATAAGAACATATGTTTGTGTATAGGAAATTAAAAAGAATGATTTTGTTCAATAAAATTTGCCTATTCAATTTTTCATTGAATAAAAAATAATTACTTAAACTGCCTCAGTTAAAAAGTAATTACTCCTTCAAACAATTCTATTCAGTTATAGACCTACCTTTCAATTCATTCAATAGCTGGTTTATTCATTAATGAAAAATTAGACTGAAAATAAATTCGCTAAACTGCTATTTTTATTATTATAAATAAAAATTTCTATTAATTATCTTTACTAATAAAAATCTTTTATAGACGGCTTTTAACTGTTCATTTACTTCCACTCAATCTTTCCTAAACAGTTGAACAAAATAATTCATCTTATTTATTAATAAAAATCTAGTTTCTTTCCTATATTTTCGTTAAAATAGAAAAGAAATCAATAAATATTTTCTAATTTTATGTTAGACTTATTATTTAATCTATCTTGTTGTGAGGTTTAATTTATGAAAAAATTGCAATTTTATACAAAATTTATAAAAGAAAATCGTTATTATATGATGGCCAGTTTTTTTATTCCATTTTTTATCATGGTTATCATTTATCTAAGCATTGGCATCTATCTAGGCAGTGCAAGAAGTGTTTTAGCAAGTGATGCGTTTTCCCAAACATCAAATTTTTATTCAAGTTTTAACAATGTTTTACATGGGAAACAAAGTATTTTTTACACTTGGAATGCTTCTATTGGATTGAATTATCTCTCATTAGTTTCTTATTATCTAGGTGGACTTTTTACCCCACTTGTTTTCTTTTTTCCTAATCAACAAATGCCAGAAGCAATTTATTTTCTAACACTTCTAAAAATTGGTTCCGCTGGTTTGTCTTTTTGGTTTCTTGCTAAACATACATTCAATATTCCAAAAATAGTACACATTATATTAAGCGTGTCTTATGCCTTGATGTCCTTCATTACTGCTCATTCGGAACTAATTATGTGGTTAGATACATTTATTTATTTACCGCTTATCATATGGGGAATTCATCGCTTGATGGATGAGCGAAAGCCTGTTTTACTTTTTGTTAGTTACCTATTATTATTTATTACAAATTTTTATATGGCTTTTATTGTTGGTATTTTTTCTTTTTTATATTTCTTTATACGAACTGGAACCAATATTAAACGTTATAAACATCAAATTATTCCATATTTTATTACCTCAATCTTGGCTACTGGCGCTTCTATGATTATCATTTTACCAACATTTCTAGATTTAAAAACAAATGGTGAAACATTGACAAAAATCATTGGATGGAAAACAGAAGCTACTTCCTTTTGGGATATTGTGATGAAAAATATGATTGGAGTTTACGATACAACAAAATATGGTTCTATCCCTTTTATTTATGTTGGTTTATTACCCTTAATCTTTTGTCTTTTTTATTTTGTTACAAAAAGAGTTCCTTTAAAAAACAAACTATTATTTGGTAGTTTATTTATATTATTAATTGCTAGTTTTTATCTAACACCTCTTAATTTATTTTGGCATGGCTTGCATGCACCAAATATGTTTTTATTCCGTTATAGTTTTTTATATTCCTTTTTAATTGTTTTGTTGGCAGGATATGGATGGGAAAAATTCAAACAAGAGGAAGTAAGCTTATTTGGTGGCATGATACTTCTTTTGATTGCTCTTTTTGTCATTGCTGAAGGAACTAAAAATCATGGTAGTTATCGATACATTTCATTAACAACTTTTGTTATTACAATTACTTTTTTGTTTCTTTATTTCTTTGTTCTTACTTTTTATCAATTGAAAAAAATATCGATACGCCATCTTGTTATTTTTCTTTTGATTTTAACCTCTGGCGAAGCATTGATCAATTCAAGAGAAATGATTTTAGGCATTTTAGATGACTGGAATTATGCAGCAAAAAATGCTTATACAGATCCTTATCCATCTATCAATAAATTGGTTGAGCAGACAAGGAAAGACAATACTAATTTTTATCGTTTAGAAAATTTGAGTCCCGTCTCTTCAAATGACAGTATTAATTATGGTTATAGTGGTATTAGTCTTTTTTCATCTATTCGTAATCGTCATTCTTCTGCCTATTTAAATCGATTAGGGTTTCGTTCAAGAGGAACCAATTTAAATATCCGTTATCCCAATAATACACTATTAATGGATGCATTTATGGGAATGAAGTATAATCTATCCGACCAGGATCCAATGAAATATGGTTATGAATATAGTAATAGACAAGGCAAGTATTCTTTGTATGAAAATAATTATGCTTTACCTTTAGGAATGATCACAGATCATTCAATCTATCAAATCAAACAACCAGAAAATAATAATCTAATGAGCCAAACGCTTTTATTTAACGCTTTATCTAAACAAAATCAGCAGTACTTTCATTTTTATGAACCATCGGTAACTTCAGCAAAAAATGTAAAAACTATACGAAGTCTTGGACAGGTTACCTATGAAGAAACTCAAGGAAACGTAGCAAAAGAGATTACTTGGACAATCACTGTACCAGGAAATACACAGGCCTATCTTAGTCTATTTCCAACGGATTTCGCTCAATTAGATAGCTCGTCAGTAACTGTTTATGCAAATGGTTCAAACATGAAATCACAAATTGATGTTACAGGACAATACTATAATTTAGGATATTATGATAAAGATACAACGATTTCTTTTACTGCTAGTTTCTATGGTTCAAAATCAGTCAGCTTTATGGAACCAAAGGTATTAGGATTAGATACACAAGCATTCGAGCAGTCTGTTAAAGCCATTCAAAAAAATGGTATTGCATTTAAAACAGGAAAAAGATCGGCAGAAGGAGAGGTTGATGTAGATAAAAACAAAGTTTTACTAACAACAATTCCTTATGATAAGGGTTGGAAAGCCTATATTGATAACAAACAGATAACTATTAAGCCATTTCAAAAAGCTTTCATTAGTCTACCTATTACAAAAGGAAAACATTCCATTAAACTTGTTTATTTACCAGAAGGATTTTTACCAGGTGTTATTTTAAGTATTGTTTGTGTAGGTATTTTTGCCATTTATACTTGGTTTATTTATAGCAGTAAATACCAATCAATCATGCTAAAAAACTTTAAAAAGACAAGAATCAAATAAAAAATTGTATTTAAAATAAACAACCTTGTTGAAAATCAATCTTATGATTTTTAGCAAGATTGTTTATTTTTTTATTTCTATCTTATTTTCTGATCAATAAATAAGATAAAGAGGTTTAATTGAATGTCAGAACATTGCTTTAGTCACCCACCTTACTAGGAATTGGCATTTTTAATAGATGATTAATAACAATTTCTATTTTAAATAACTGAAAAAAAGATGGTTATTAATATTATAGATTGTTATTTATTGAAAGATGCAATTTTCGAAATTCCATTGGAGTCAATTGATTTTTTTGATGGAAAGCTTCAGTAAATCGCTTAAATAATCTGGTTAAGTATTGAGGACTAATATATAGTTGTTTTGCTAATTCTTCAACTTTTAACTCATCCATATAATTTGTTTCAATTTTTGTAATAACTGGATGAACATATTGTTGAAACAAAGGATGTGTAAATTTATATTGTCTTTCATCAATTGATGACAAATATAATAAAAATGGGTATATACCTTGAGAAATTTCTAACGGTTGAATCCCTTGCCTTTCGTAAACAGCAATCACTTCATCAAGCCAACCAGAAAAAGAAAACTCAATAGTATCTTTGCTTAATAAGAAATGTTTTGTACCTAAAATCTCTATAATGCTTTCTTGTAATGTACCATTAATTGTAAAGAATCTTGTCTTCCAATTATCTTTCGGATAATAGGCATGTGGAATAAAAGGAGGCATTAAAATTCCTTGATTCTTGGTAAGCATAATTTTTCGATTTTCTATCCATACTTCTCCACACCCAGATTGTGTTTGTAACCAATGATAGTAAGGATAACCTTGAATTCTTTGAATCGAAAGTTGATTCCAATTATTCCCCATGCTTTCTAACGAAAGTGGTAAAGTTGCTGAAATTGGTTGAAAATAAATAGGCATCAGTCTTATCGTTCCTTTTTGTTTCGATTATTGATAATTTTTGTTTACTATTTCTATACTACCAATTAATTAAAACGATTACAATTAATTTAAAATAGACATTGGAGGGATAAATTACGCTATGACAGATTTTAATCAATTTATTTACGGTGGGGATTATAATCCAAATCAATGGTCAAAAGATATTTGGCAAGAAGATATGCAATTATTCAAAAAAGCACATATTAATAGTGCCACCATTAATGTTTTTTCTTGGTCAAAAATACAACCTTCAGAAAATAGTTATGATTTTAAAGAACTAGATGAAATCATCCAACTTCTCAGTGATGAAAATTATTTTATTATTTTAGCCACTTCAACTGGTGCTTTGCCTGCTTGGATGTACAAAAGATATCCAGAAGTAGCACGTGTAGACTATGAAGGTCGTTCGCATAAATTTGGGCAACGGCACAACGCTTGTCCAAACAGTTTAGTCTATCAAAAATTTGCAAAAAGATTGGTAAAAAAACTAGCCGAACGCTATGGAAATCATCCAAATATAAGTTGTTGGCATGTTAACAATGAATATGGTGGTGAGTGTTATTGTGAAAAATGTGAAAGAGCTTTTCAGGTATGGGTGAAAGATAAGTATAAAACTATTGATTCGGTAAATCAGGCTTGGAATATGGAATTTTTGGGGCATACCCTATATGACTTCGATGAAATTGTTGCTCCAAATCGTTTATCAGAAGGTATTGGTACTGATAAAACAGCTTTTGCTGGTATCTCTATTGATTACAAACGTTTTATTTCAGATAGCTTGCTTAACAATTTTAAAATGGAAAAAACAGCCATCCATAAATTTGACACTAAAACACCGATTACAACTAATTTAATGGGTACTTATAAAGGATTGGATTATTTTAAATGGGCCAAAGAATTAGATATTGTCTCCTGGGATAATTATCCTGCTTACAATACTCCTTGGAGCATGGTAGCTATGACGCATGTTTTAATGCGTGGCTTAAAAAACCAACCATTCATGCTAATGGAGCAAACACCTTCACAACAAAATTGGCAGGCCTATAATTCACTAAAAAAACCAGGACAAATGCGCGCACAAAGCTATCAAACAATTGCTCACGGTGCGGATACAATACAATTTTTCCAATTACGACGTTCTGTTGGTGCCTGTGAAAAATTCCATTGGGCAGTCATTGAACATTGTGGACATGAAGAGACACGTGTATTTAAAGAATGTGAACAATTGGGAGCTGAATTAAGTCAGCTATCAGAGGTTATTAATAGTCAAAATAGCTCAGAAGTAGGTATTGTCTTTGATTGGGATAACTACTGGGCCTTAGAATATACCAGTGGTCCTAATGTTGATTTAACCTATGTAGAACAAATTCATCAATATTATCGTTACTTTTATGAACAAAACATTTCTGTTGATATGATTCCTGTTGATGCAGACTTTACAAAATATAAAGTGGTCATTGCTCCTGTACTATATATGATAAAAGCAGGAATGCAAAAAGCATTAGAAAATTTTGTACAAAATGGTGGGACATTATTAACGACTTTCATGAGTGGAATCGTTGACCAATCAGATAATGCCTACTTGGGTGGTTATCCTGGTCCACTAAGAAAACTAGCGGGGATTTGGGTAGAGGAGACAGATGCTTTAGCACCTGAACAAACAAACACTCTGCAATTCAATGATCATACAGAAAGTAAGTGTAGTTTGATATGTGATATCATTCATTTAGAAACAGCCAGCTCACTTGCTAATTATACAAGTAATTTCTACGCAGAAACACCTGTTGTAACGAAAAATAATTTTGGTCAGGGAACTGTTTATTACGTTGGTACCCAATTAGAAAATCATGCCTTAAATAAAGTATTAGAAATGGTAACAACAGAGAAGCAAATTCAATCCGTCATAAATGAACCAACTGATTTAGAGATCACTTGCCGTTATAAAGGAAATCACGCCTATTATTTCATCATCAATTTTAAAAACCAATTATTATCATTACCACAACGGTTTATTGGTAAAAAAGACTTACTGACTGGAAAATTACTAGAAAATGATGAAAAGATGGCCGCTTATACAACCTATCTGATAAAAGAATAAAATAACAATTATTAAATTGAAACTAGAAAATTTTTCAACTATTTATTTGAGAAAATCATCATAAATTATCAAGTGATTTAATCATCTATAATACCAATTAAACATATTAAAATGAAAAGATAAGTAAAATGCCTAAAAAACATTTATACTTATCTTTTCAGTGTGTTTATATTTCCAGTTGTGGTTTTCATTACTTATTAAATTAATTTATTGTTATATCTAAATAAGCAAGCGGACGAGAGAATTTTTTTTAGCTTGCTTATTTTTTAAATAATTAATTGTTTTTGTATTTTCTGAATAATCCTCTTATCTTTGAACATAGTAACAATATTTCAATAGGGTTCTTGTCTTTTAACTTCTTCGTTTTAAAGATTGAAAACCAGAATGATTTTAATGTTTTCTATGTAATTAAATCGACTTTCTTTTTTTATAGTCTTGATAATAAGCAATTTATTATTCATTAAACAATTACAATTATTTGTAAATAACAATTTTTAGATAATATTTTTATTTTTAAGATATCAATATTTTTTCTATCTTCTATTAAAAATTAAAAATAGCTTAATTGTAATGAGATTGTAGTCGTTGGTATTCTTCAGTAGTAATTGCCATAACGCCACCATGACGTTTTTTATTTTTGCCAAAATCGTAAGATCCTTCTGGGAAAATGGTAAATTCACCGCTTGATAAATTTTTCGTACTTAAAAGGTTGTATCCTTTTCCTTCCATAAATCGATCTAAAATTAAATACCATAAATGTTCTTCAACTTGATATACTTCTGGTCCTTCCACTCCTGCTAATTGATTTAATACAGGTGAATAAATCTCCTCATAATTTCCAAATAGCTGTGGCGCTTTTTCTAAAATGATTCGCTTATTCTTTTCATTTTTAGTAAATCGATAGAAGTACCCATCTTCGTGAATAATTGTACTATCAATAATGTCATACTCCTTTTCAGCAAAAAGAAAGGGAGAATCAAAATTTATAAAATCAAACGGTATGACTACCATAAATTCTATGTTTTCCATTGATCTTAGATGCCCAAAAGACAAAGAATGCCTCCTTATCCGTATCATAAATAGCTTCTGGTGCCCAAACATTTCCTGCCTCTGGCAATCCTACTGTTACCGCCCGAGGATTACTCCAATTTATTAAATCATCTGTTTCCCAAATAATAATATCTTTACTTCCAGCATTCTGTGCAGTATGCCAGTCACCTTCAGACCCAATTTTTAAATCAGTAGCAATCAGGTAAAAATGATTCTTTTTTGGATGTTTCAAGATAAATGGATCACGTACGCCTTTTTTGTTGATATTACTGATTAATACTGGTTGTCCTTTATTTAAATCTTTGAAATTTTTACCATCCTTGCTAATACTAAAATAAACCTGTTCGCCCATTTCATGTTCTCCAGTAAAGTATACAAATAAAAAATTTGACATATCTTCTTTCTCCTTTTATTAAATGCTTTCTCTGTTAAATAAAAACAGAGAAAGCTTATTTATTTTTTTATAATTTTGTTAAAAGTTGTTTCTCTTTAAATTCTAACTCTAATGGTTTAAAACTTTTTGCTGTGAATGTTGCTTTCGCATATGAATCGATAATTTTTAGATAACAAATGAGTTGACCATCATAACTACGACGCCAATTTTCTGTATAGGCTGTATTATCTGATAAATCACCATTTTCAAACCCTAGCAATTGACAGCCTTCTCCCTTGAATAAAATAATTTTCTCATCCATTGTTCGCTCATTACTACTATCGACCCATTCAAGTTCTATTTGATAAATCTCCTCTTCAAGCTCAATCCCTTGTTGTTTTAAGCAGTTAATAGCACCTTCATTTTGCCAATTGGTTGCCATTAATCTCTGTGCTTCACCCTGTGCACTTAATCTGTCAGTTTCCGTTTGATCTTTGCTTTTAGCAGTGACAATTAAATCCTCCCCTTCAAATATGGTTTTTGCTTGATAATAGCCCTTCTCTTTTTTAAAAGTTAAAGGAACTTCCTGTCCATCATTCATTAATTGGACGGTATCACCATTTGTATAGCATCTTACTTCTACCTCATCGCCCATTTCGTAATTCCACTTTCGATAAACGGGTACTCTTTCAGAAGAATCAGTCATTTCAGAAGAACCTAATCGGGTAAATAATTTGACCATTAGTGCTTGTGACCACCAGCTCTGTCTTAAATAATAATTATTTTTTTCAAAGCCCGCTAATGTTAATAACCCTGCATCTGAGCCATGAAGTGGCCAACCTTTTGCCTCTCCTAAATAATCAATACCTGTCCAGAGAAATTGTCCAGAAATATATTCATTTTCTAGCACAGCTAACCAATTAGAATATTTATGACTATTCTCACTACCAATAAAAGGTTTACCTGGAAATCGCTTATGGTCTTTTGCATAATATTCTTCTTTGTAGTTATAGCCAATTAGGTCTAAAGGATCAAGAAGTCCTGTTTGTGTAGACAGTTCAGGAAAAGCAATCGCTAAAGTAACTGGTCTTGTTTTGTCTAATTGATGGCATAGATCACTCAGTTTTTTTGCAATTGAGGTTAGATAACGTGTATCTGGACGATTAGGATTAAAGCCTTGTTCCTTTTCTGGTTTATTTTCGTCATTATTTCCAATCATTTGTTTAACCAGTGTATTGGCATATGGATCATTCGGATAATCCAATTCATTTCCAATACTCCAAGCAATGATTGACGGATGATTTTTATTGCGTTCAATCATATCTGCTAAATCTTTTTTATACCAAACAGAAAAATCTTTTGCATAGCCTTCAAATTTAGGCGGATAAACATTGTGTCCTTGCCACCATTTGTTTTTTGGATTTTCCCATTCATCAAAAGCTTCATCAATGACTAAAAAACCCAAACTATCACATAGATCATAGAGATTCTGTGCATGTGGATTATGTGCCATTCGAATAGCATTGCATCCCATTTTCTTCAGTTTTAATAATCGACGTAACCAGACAACAGTAGGTACTGCTGTACCAAAACAACCAGCATCTTCATGTAAGCAAACCCCTTTTAACTTAAGCGATTGTCCATTTATTGAAAATCCCTGATTTGCATCAAACAAACAGGTCCGAATACCAACATTTTTAGAATACACAATTGTATTTCCCATCATTTCTAACTGTACATTTAATTGATACAGGTTCGGTGAATCTGGACACCAAAGTCGAGGATTCTTGATTGTACCTTGAAAAGTCACCTTTTGTTTCTCACCTGACGAAATAGTTAGAGATTTTTCATCAAAATGAAAATCAACCATTTTTTTATGATGTAATGTTGGTATCATTTTTATTTTTTGTTCATGATTACTTGCATTGGTTATAAATGCTTCCAAACTAATTTTTGCTTCGTTATTTATAATCTGTTCTGTTGTAAAGGTGATAGCATAGCGATCTAAAAATACTTCTTCTACAACTTCCAACTTAACAGGTCGAGTAATGCCTGAACCATTATACCAACGTGAATCGGCGATTTCTGAATGATCAACCCGAACGGCAATCACTAAATCATTATCCGGTCTTAGTGAAATAATTTCTGTGATATCATGATAAATAGAACTGTAACCAGATGGTCGATAACCTAGATGGTAGCCATTTACCCAAATATCTGCATTTTTATATACGCCTTCAAAACATAATTGAATAATTTTTTTAGTCAATTCGATTTTTTCTAATAAAATATGTGTACGATACCAAGCAATACCGCCTGCAAGGTATCCTGTGCCACTAGCATTTGTTTTACTAAATTCTTGCTGGATACTCCAATCATGCGGAACTGTAATATCTTCCCAATTTTCATCAAAAAAATCTTTTTGCCAAGCATTTTGATTCTCTTCTAATTTGAACTTCCAATTTTTTATCATAAATGTTTGCATCTGTCTTACTCCTTTTTATTTAAATAATCCATTTTCTACAAAATAATTATTTTTATTAATTACAAATTAGAGTTGTAACAGAAGCACCGGATAAAGTTACTTTAGTAGATTCCTGATTTAAAACTTGTTTTAAATCAGAATTTTCTGATGTCACATAAGCACTTTTAGCAACTGTCCCTTCAGGTAGCTCAATCGTACTATCTTTTGAACGATTATTAATACAGATAATGATTTTTTGATTTGTTTTTTCATCGATAAAACCGACTGTATTTATTTGATCATCATTCACGGTTACTTCAAAGCGTTTTGCCCCTGGTCGAATAAATTTACTGAAATTACCCATTGACCAAAGTCTTTTAGCAGGTTCGACATTGTGATTGTTTAAATCTACATAAATTAATCCATCGTGATAATCATAACAACTTACAGCAATCCAATATTGCCAGGTTGTAACATCTAAAAGTGTTAAATCTTCATGAATTTGATTAGCCAGGGTTAAAGCAGATTTCATGCTAGTATCTTTTCCATTAACCATTTCTGTCCATTCAGTCATTTTTAATCCAACATTTATATGGTTATTATCTAACCATTGGTTAAATTTTTGTTTTGCTTCTTTTGATGACCAGTAAGAATGAATATCCCAGGTTGGATAAGCCTACATAAATTCTGTATCACTTGCCATTGCTTGATAATAATTTTGGCTTGAATTCATCCATTCACCAAGTTCAGGTACTGAAATTTCAAGTTGTTGTAATGTTTTTCTTTTTTCTTTTTCCTTATAAATAAATTTTGCAAAATCAACCATTTCTTTTGGATTATAATGGCAACCTTCTTGGCCACTTGTCCATTCCCATTGTGGTTCATTGATTGGAGATAAACTTGTGACCGGTATTCCTTGTTTAATAAAATGTTCTGTAACATCTAATAAATAATCAGCAAACTCTTGATAATTTTCTTTTGCTAAATTACTTGTACTTCCATTAATATTTGAACCATAAGCGATTCCATTTTTTGTCAAACGTTCAAGTGGGCTATTTGCAAATAAATAAATATCTTTAATTCCATAGTTCACTGCTTGGTTTAACATGTATTGTGCGTTTTTATCTTTTGTCCAATCATACTGCTTTGGTGCTTTTTCAAAATTTTCTGCCTTGCGCCAAGGATCTGTTATTTTAGGACTATTATTAGTATCTGCACTTCCTGCCCCCAAGTTATACCGATAGGAAGAAAAGCCAATTCTGTCCTTTGTATCAAATAACAGTTGAGCGATTTTATCTCGTTTTGTTTGATCTCCTTCCTGATCTATCCAACCACCAACATCTTTTGCCCACCAAGCGCCACTTGCACCAAAACTACTTATTTTTTGATATTGATTTTCAGGATTCAACGTTAACTGTACAGTTGCTTATTGTTTGTTTTGATTTGATTCTTCTGCATAAAAACTACTAGTAGTTATACTTAATAATACACTACACCAAATAACAAAAATTCCTAAAATATTCCAAGCAATAAATCGCCTTTTTTTACTCATCTTTCAATTCCTCTCCTTCTTTTTAATTCAGCTTTTTAACTAAAAAACAAACCAATAACTATGATTTTATATAAATAGTTTTATTAACTATAAAATCCGTTTTTATCAAAAAATAAAGAAAAAATTCGATAAAGCTAAAAATGGTTTTTAACTGTCCATAAAGTAGATAAATTTTATTTTTTAACCTAACTAAAAAGTACAAATTTCTCTTTTAAATTATTTAATTAAGTAGTCATTTCACTATATAGTTATTTTTTTATTTTTATACCTCTTTTTTAGATATTAGAAAGAAAGGCATCCTTCTATTAGTTTTATGTTATCTAATTAAATAAGAATAAACAAAAATAAGGCAACTAAATTTAGTTGCCTTATTTTAAATTTTTATAATCAATTGGCTAAACTCCATGATTTATAGTTTTTAGTTCTATTAAACATTTCATAATTATCTAAAGGCAGAAACGATTTCTGTAATCCCAAATAACATAAAATAAAAACCAACTAAAAAGCTTAATGTTAAGACTGAAGTAATTGGATGATATAGTAATAAAATTCCTAAGAAAATACCTAGAATGTCTGTAATCAAATAGAACCAATAAAAGGCATTTCCCATCGTTCTAGCAAATTCTAGCATAAATAATCCTAGAATAGAATCCACTAAAAACCAGATGGCAAATACATAAGGCAATAAGGCAACACCAATCCCCAAATTAAATAAGAAGAAAATGCCTATAAAGATATCAATAACACCTCGGATAATAGGTGCATAGGATCTATAACTAGACAATTTATTGAAACGATTTCTAACAAAAATCTCAATAACGCCTTTCAAAATAGCAAATATTGCAAATACCAATACAATAGTTAGTAAATTACCTGTTGGATCACTAAAAGCCATAAGTGAGGTTCCAATAAACAAGATACCTAAGATTAATGACCCCCAATTGAATCCTCTTCTTTGTTCATACATATGAATTCACTTCCTTTGCAAATTTTGGCTTTAATAGATTATACTGCTGGAAAATAAAAAAAGACAAAAAAATGACTTTAAAACAACTTACTAGAGGTAAAATTGTTTTAAAGCAAAACGATTTAAATAAAATATCCTTACATCTTATTTTAATAATCCATTTTACAATAAATTTTCTGCCAATTTAATTAATATATCCTAATTAAATTATTATCGGTCCTATTCATACAATTAGCTATTATTTAAATGATTTTTCTATTTATCATTGTCTTTAATGCACGTTTGATAACATCAAAAAAACTAAGTGATTGAACCATATGACTAGGTTCAACATAATTCCGAATAGTACGTAAAACCACTTTAGGCTTTTTTGAGGAAAAAGTAAACGTACCATTCGTTTTAGTTTGAATTGTATAACGCGGAATCCACTTTCCCTTAAACATAGCAGAAGCAAATATATATGTAACTTCTTCCCAAGGAATTTGAATAAATTTTTGAACATCTCGAGCATGATAAAATTCAAATCCCTTATCACCAATCATGATTTTTCCATAATCAGTTAGACTTGTAAATGATGTTGCGTCAATAACAAGATCTACCTTCGTATTTATTGATTGAACCATTTGATCTACTCCATTCTGGTAAGAAATTAATTATAAAAATCCAACCTTTTCATTTTCTCTTGACTAGCTACAAAAATATTAATCTAAAACATGGATGGATATCTGAATTAACTATACTTATTACATTTTATTGCTTTTACTCATAATTCTTAAACAAGGGATTAAATCCTATTAATAAACTGAAATTCATGAAAATACTTATATTGATTTTCATGAATCCCATTATTTTTAATTATCTGTTTCTTATAATAAACCAATTATATGTCCAAGAACACCGACAACAAACAAACCTAGAATAATAATAATAGGTGAAACTTTTTTTCTTAACAACCACATACATAAAAAGGTTAATAAAAGAGGTGCCAATCCCGGAATTAATTGATCCAGATTGTCTTGTAAGGTAGTCACCTTTGTTGAGGAAAGCGCCTTGCCTGCATGTACTTCCTGGAAGGCTTTTTGAAGTCCGTGCCAACCTGAAGGTAAGTGTTGCCAATCAACATAGGCACCTTTATCCAGTTTTACTTTTGAAACAACCGGCAAGAATTTAATCACTACCCAACGTTCAACCAAGGCAGCTAAAACAAACATTCCTAAAATGGATGCACCCTTGGTTACATCTTGTAATAAGCCACCAGAAACATCATCCGTAATTTTTGAGCCTGTACGATAGCCAAATTCTTGTGTATACCACAAAAATGCCCAACGAATAATATTCCATGCAACAAAGAAAATAAGTGGTCCTAAAATGTTGCCACCAATAGCCAAAGAAGCACCTAGCGCACCTAGCATGGGACGAATAGTAAACCAAAAGACTGGATCGCCTACTCCAGCAAGTGGGCCCATCATACCAACCTTTACACCTTGAATAGCAACATCATCAACAGGTGCACCATTTGCACGTTCTTCTTCCAAAGCTAAGGTAACACCCAAAATTGGTGAAGCTAGATAGGGATGTGTATTAAAAAACTCCAAATGTCGTTTTAATGCTGCTGCTCTATCTTCCTTCGTTTTATACAATTTTCTAATCGCCGGAATCATGGAAAATAACCAACCGCCATTTTGCATACGTTCATAATTCCAAGAACCTTGAATAAATGTTGAACGCCAAGCAACAGCTAATCGATCTTTTTTTGATAAATGAATTCTTTTTTCTGCCATTTCTTTTTCCTCCTTAATAATCGTTCAAAATGTCATCTAGTGGATCACCTGAATTACCTCCACCTGCTGATGAGGAGCCACCCATTTTAGAAAGACTTAGATAGATTAGTGCTAATGAAATACCTATTGCACCAATCGCTATTAAAGTCAAATCTGAAATAGCTGCTACGACAAACCCAAGAATGAAAAATGGCCAAACTTCTCTTGTTGCCATCATATTAATAACCAAAGCATAACCAACTGCTACAACCATACCACCACCTATTGCCATACCTTCCGTCAACCAGGCTGGCATTGATTCAAGAAAAGCTTGAACGGTATGTGCAGGAATAAATAGCAAGGCTGCTGCTGGAAGAGCGATACGAAGTCCTTGTAAAATAATGGCTAAAATATGCAAAATTTCAATTCTTCTAATTTCTGCTTTTTCAGCCGCTGCATCCATCAAATGAATAATCGGAACAGCTAGCGTTCGAACAATCATTGTTAAAAACAAACCAGCAACTGCAAGAGGAACCGCAATGGCAATAGCTGAAGGAACACCTTTTGCTCCCTGTCCGCCTAATACTAAAATAATTGCTGATGCAACAGCGGCAAGAGCAGCATCCGGTGCTACTGCAGCTCCAACATTTGCCCAACCAAGTGCAATCATTTGGAGTGTTCCACCGAGAATAATCCCCGCTTGTAAATTTCCTGTTACTAAACCAATTAATGTACAGGCAATTAATGGTTGGTGAAATTGAAATTCATCTAAAACCCCTTCCATTCCCGCTAAAAAAGAAATGAATACAACTAATATCATTGAAAGAAAAGACATAATAAACCTCCTAGTTTAATAATTTATATTTCTTGTATTAAGACTGTTGTGATAATTCAGTTTTTGCTTTTTGAACTAAATCATCCATATTTCCATTAGAATCGTTGGGTACTTTTTTTACATTAAATTTTACACCTTTTTGTTTCATCTGTTCAAAAGCATCTACGTCGTCTTTACCCATGGATAATACTTTACTTACTACAACCTTCCCAACAGAATGTGCCATAGATCCCACATTCACTTCTTGGATATCTACACCAGCATTAATGACTTTCAAAACATCTTCTGGATTCTCAAATAACAATAAAGCTTTTGTATTACCAAACCTTGGATCTTTTGCAATATCAATCATTTTTTGAATTGGAATTACATTTGCCTTTACACCGGGTGGTGATGCTTGTTCAACCAACTTTTTACGTAAATCATCTTTTGCTACAGAGTCAGAAACAACAATAATTCGATTAGGATTCGTTGCCTTCGTCCAAGCTGTTGCAACTTGACCATGCAATAGACGAGAATCGATACGAACTAAAACATATTTTATTTTCCCATCTCCCACAACTGTTCCTTTCGGAAGCGCTCCTTTTGGCTGTTTATCTGTTGCTGGTGCCGCTGCTTGTGGTACTTTTGGTTCCAAGCTTTCCGGTTTGATTTTGATCCCTTCCTTAGCAGCTGTTACAAGATGAGCAGCAATTTCTTGTGCACTGTTCATCGATAGCCTTGAAGAGTAGGCTTCAATTAACATGGGTAAATTTAAACCGGTAACAATTGCCCACTTGTCTTTATGTTCTTCGTATAAATTATTCATTTGATTAAATGGTGTACCGCCCCAAAGATCAACCAAAAATAAAATTTCCGTTTCTTTTTCAAGTTGGCTAATTGCCTGTTGCAATTTGTCTTTCAAATTATCGGGTTCCTCACTAGGCATTAAGGTAACTGCTTGTACGTTTTCTTGTTCACCAAAAATCATGGAACCGGATTGTAAAATGCCTTTAGCAAACTCTCCATGACTGGCAAGAATAATCCCCACCATATTTTTTGATACCTCCTATTTAGTTTTAATTTTATTTTTACCAAAAGAAATAGAGAATAAAATTATTCATCAGTAATTATTTAACCAAGATCTATTTAAATATTCCCTCTATTTCTTACAATGATTATTCATGAATCACATCCTCTCAATTTATTTGCAAATCTTTAACCAAATTTTCTTTTTTTAATAGATTCATCATGTCTAATCGACTATCTGTAACCACCTTACGAATTTCTAATTGGATGCCCTGATTGTGCAAGTAGTTAAATGCCGCAATATCTGTTTGATCAACAGCTATTGCATTAGTAATCATTTGTTTTCCAATTTGAAAACTCATACCACCAACATTAATTTCAGTAATCTTTATTCCTCCTTTAATTATCCTTACTACGTCGGTTGGATTGGTAAACAATAACATTGCTTTAAAATGATCAAATCGCTCATCTAGATAAATATCAATCATTTTTTGAATCGGCAATATATTCACAAGTACTTCTGGTGGTGCTGCTTGAATAAGCAGATTTTTTCTAAGTATATCTTCAGCTACCTTATCACTAACAATTAAAATTCTGTTTATCTTTGTTGCTTTTGTCCAAACAGTAGCTACTTGACCATGAAGTAGGCGATCATCAATTCTAACTAATCGGATATCCATTCCCATGTTTTATTATTTTCTCCTAAATCATCCATTTTGTAATTTTTTTAGCAATTATTCAGTAGAAATTCATTTATTATATATTAATTAAACTACTATATTTTTTAAATTATTACCAAAATAAGAGATTTATTCAGTAATCTTTCTTTCTACTTTATTCAAATACTCTGTACATAGATTATTAAAGCAATTCATATGCCAACTTTAGTGTATTTATTTTTTCCTTGTTAGTTAGCTCTATTCAGCAAAAAGAATACACTACAAGCAAAGAAAAATTAAATGCTTGTAGTGTATTCTTTTAGATCACAGTGTATTCTTTATCATTTGAACAACATAATAAATTTCTTCTTTTGTCCATTCTACATTCAAAGTTCTTTCTAATTCCTCAATTATTTTTTTGGTCTCTTTGTAAATAGGTTCCTGGTTTAGTGCTATTAATTGTTTATTGTTTACAGCCAATGAGGAATGTTGCAGAATTCTTTCTAAGGCACCAGCTAAATGCATAATTAAATTCACATAAAAAGCATAATCTATGGTTAGTGAAAATTTTTGATGAATCGTTTCTGCTGTTTGCCAGAGTGGTTCAATCAACTTATTTGGATTAATAAATAAATAACTCTGATCCATATACTGAATGCATAATTTCTTTGCCTGTTCAACATTCAATGTTAGCTTTTCTACTTTGTTTGTCGTTTGATTGATTAAATCAATGATACGTCCAACTGCCTTACCTGAGAAAAATTCCTCTATAGCGATAAAAGGTATAGAACTATTCGGACTTGCTATACCAGTTGTTGCCAAAATCTGATAATCCCTTTGTAATTTTTTTATTTGTTGTTGGCTATCTACAACTGATACTGGAAAAACTCTTATTGAAAAATCTATTTTTGTTAAAATAGTTGTTTCAATAATCTCTTTAATTCGCTTTGCTGTTCCTTCACCAGAAGCACAAATTGCAATGATTGCCAGTTGTTTTTCAGGAAAGGTATTCTCTTTAGTTATTTTTTTTAAATGATTTTTCTGATTATTTGCATAGCCATAAAAGTTTTTCAATGACTGATATAATTCATCTAACTGTGTATCTATTAAGGCTGTTTTTCTAGCTGTTTCAATTACTAGTGAAGTGGTCACCATGTCAACTACCCGAACATCAATATTTGTTTGTTGAATAATTTCATTCGTAAATGTTCCTAAAGAGCCCATATCTACTAAAAGAATCACTCCTCTTCCTTCATTCACTTCTTTCACTGCTGAAATAATTTTTATTAATATTTTTTTAGGTGAAATTTCTAGCGGCATATCTATCGCTTGTAAATTCGTCGCATTTAATAATTGAACAGCAACTTGTACCATACTAGTAGCAGTACTATTGCCATGGGCAGCAACTACCACTCCAATATGACCTACCTTGGGATTTTTTCTTAATGAAATCAGTAAAACAGCTAAGTAATAGCTTTCTATTTCCATAATTTGCTGTTGATAATTTTCTTCAATCATTTTTTTGATAGCTTGAGCAGTTTTAAATTCTGCTGGGTAATCTAATACTAAATCATGAATGTTTTTATTTAATGGCCGATTAATCTCTTCACCTAATTGAATGCGTTTGAAAAAAGAACTAATATGTAATCCCATTGCGTAAATAAAATTTGATTGTAAGGTATAACCTAGGTTTTTTTGGGCAAATGCATAAATTTTTTTTGTTAGTTGAATTATTTCAGGGTCAATAATCTCATAAAGTTTATCTCCTGCGCCAATTGTAAAATCATGCTCTTTATAAAAAGATTTTAGATGAATATTAATATCTGTTGTAATAAAATTGTTGATATATTCTTGACTCATTCCTTCAGCTCTTAAAAGTTCTGCCTTATCACCAATAATTTCATATAAATTATAAGGTAATTCATAAGAATCAGAACGAATGGTTACCAAAGATTCATTAGGTGTGATGGTCATTATAGATTCTAGATAGGGTGATAATTCCTCAGAAGATTTCTGATTGTCTACCAATTGAACTATTTCTTTTTTGATTGTTTCTGGTAATTCCTCTTTTGTTATGACTAACTCATCTTGGTTCATTTGGTTTAAAAAACATTGAGCAGTTACAAATTGTACATTTGACTTTAATTGACCGATGTTTCCATAGGTCACACTACTAATTAACGTTTCAACGACTTCCCTAGTCACAGAAATTCGACGGTTAATTCGAGTAGCCTCCATAGCAATCATTAACCTTAATAACTCAATTTTTTCTTTTGCAGGTCGATCAATAAACTGTGGTAACTGGATCATAATAGGAATACGACGAACAAAAGTACCTAATAAAGTAGAGGCAGGATTTTCGGTTGTAGCATAAATAATATGTACATCTGCCTTTCTATTTTTTCCTGTTTCTCCTAAACGTGAATAGGTTCCATGATCCATAAAATAAAAAATCATTTCTTGTCCTTCTGGTGGTAAACGATGCACTTCATCTAAAAATAAAATTCCTCCATCTGCTTCATGAATAATTCCCTCATGCGTTTTTGTTGCTCCTGTAAACGCCCCTTGGGCATAACCAAATAAATGAGCCATTAATAATTCAGGGTTATTCGCATAATCTGCACAGTTAAATACAATTAATTCCTTATTTTTAGAAACAATTTGATGTAATTGGGCATATTGAAACATCGCATGAGCAAAGTAAGTTTTTCCAGAACCAGTAGGACCTGTGATTAAACAATTTAATCCCTTAGGTGGATATAAAATGGCGGCCTTTGCCTGTTCGATAACAGTTTTCATACTATCAGAAGCACCAACCATTTCTTTAAACATATCTTGCCCATTTTTTTTTGATAATTTCTTATGATGAGAATTGTCCACTGCCAATGATGGATATTTCTTTTTCGATACTTTACTGATTTCATTTTCCATATAACTTTTCGTATATTTTTTTCAGTTAGTTGATAGTTTGTTGTATCATTTAATTCTATATAGCGTACAGGTCGTCCATCATATTTCTTTAATCTGCCTTCTCTAACCAATTGATTTAAATCCTTGCTGACATTTGTACGCTGAATATTTAGAGCCTCCGCTATTTCTTTCGTTGTAACTCCATCTATTTCTTTAAATAAAAAAGAGGAGGAAGTATTAGTTTTCTCTTTTACATAATAATAAATTCGTTCAATTCTTTTCATATCCTATGTACTCCTAATAATACATCTATCTATAATAAGATTACTTGAAAAATATTTAAAAATATAAAATGATTCTAGAAAAGTTCTCATATACTAATTGTATTAATCGATTAATCCAATCTTTAAAGTAGTGAATTTATTCTAATTTTGTAGAATTGTAAAAAATTAGTAAGCAAAATCATTTAAAATTAAATGTAATGATCTCTATTATTTTATTCATTATATCGTATTTTTTTAATAAAAATAATAAATAACATCATTAATTATAAATTTTTTATTATTATATATTTAAAAATAACCAATCATTCATTTTTTATTAATCTAACTATAAATCTAGTATATTAATTTTTATCCTTAATGCTATTATAGTTAATCTATTATTAAAAACATCTATTTTAGTAGTTAAAATGATGTATTTTTTTGAATGTTGTTTCATGTGAAACAATTCTCTTAATTTTTTATAAAAATAGGTTTAGTTTTCTTAGTATAGAAAGGAATTATTATTAGTTCATCTTGATCATTATGAAAAATTATCCTATTAAGAAAATCATTCATTAAAAATAAACTTAATTTGGTAGTGCTAGAATTCAAGCTAACTTGAAAAGTTTTTCGTTACTCGCTATAATGTGCAAAGAACTTCAAACTAGAAAAAAGTGAGGAAAACTATTGATTACTGTAAATGATGTAAGTTTACAATTTTCAGATCGAAAGCTTTTTGATGATGTAAACATCAAATTTACTTCTGGAAATTGTTATGGATTGATTGGTGCAAATGGTGCTGGAAAATCGACTTTTTTAAAGATTCTATCTGGTGATATTGCACCTACTACTGGTGTTGTTTCTCTTGATCCAAATGCACGTTTAGCTACTTTAAAACAAAATCATTTTGATTATGAAGAATATACTGTTTTGGAAACTGTCATTATGGGTCATAAACAACTTTATGAAATAATGAAGGAAAAAGATGCTATCTATATGAAAACTGATTTTTCTGACCAAGATGGGATTCGAGCTGCTGAACTAGAAGGTGAATTTGCAGAATTAAATGGCTGGGAAGCTGAACCAGAAGCTGCTGTTTTGTTGCAAGGATTAAACATTCAAGAAGATTTGCATAATCAAAAAATGAGTGAATTAACAGCAGGTCAAAAGGTCAAAGTATTGCTTGCTCAGTCACTTTTTGGTAAGCCAGATGTCTTACTTTTAGATGAACCAACTAACGGTTTAGATACTCGCTCTATTGCTTGGTTAGAAGAATTTTTAATCAATTTTGACAATACAATTATTGTTGTTTCTCATGACCGACATTTTTTAAACAAGGTCTGTACCCATATGGCTGACCTTGATTTTGGAAAAATTAAGTTATATGTTGGAAATTATGATTTTTGGTTAGAATCTAGTCAATTAGCAACAAAATTACAAACAGAGCAAAATGCTAAAAAAGAAGAACAAATCAAAGAACTACAAGATTTCATTGCACGATTTAGTGCAAATGCTTCAAAATCAAAACAAGCAACTTCTAGAAAAAAAATGTTAGAGAAAATCACTCTAGATGATATTCAACCTTCTTCACGTCGTTATCCATTTATTGGCTTTAAACCCGAACGTGAAATTGGAAATGACCTATTACAAGTTGATAATATCACCGTAACAATTGAAGGGAAAAAAATAATTGATAATCTTTCCTTTACCCTAAATAGAGAAGATAAAGTTGCATTTATTTCAGACAACGATATTGTCACAACGACACTGATAAAGGTCATCATGGGAGAAATTAAGCCTGATAGTGGTTCTGTACGTTGGGGTGTCACAACGAGTCAAGCTTATCTACCAAAAGATACTACAAAAGATTTTAATACCAACCTAACAATTTTAGATTGGCTTCGTCAATTTGCAAGTAAGGAAGAAGATGATAATACTTTCTTAAGAAGCTTTTTAGGAAGAATGCTATTTTCCGGAGAAGAAGTCTTAAAACCTGTCAATGTTTTATCAGGTGGAGAAAAAGTAAGAGTGATGCTTTCTAAAATGATGCTTTCTAAGGCAAATACGTTGATTTTAGATGATCCAACCAATCATTTAGACTTGGAGTCCATTACAGCTTTAAACGATGGGTTGATTGCTTTTTCTAGCGCTATTTTGTTTACCTCGCATGATCATCAGTTTATTCAAACTTTAGCAAACCGAATTATTGCTATTTCAACCAAGGGAATAATTGATCGCGCTGAAACGACCTATGATGAATTTTTAGGTAATGAAGATATCTTGAAACAAATGAATCAATTGTTTAAGAACGAAATTTAATTAAATAAAAGAAGACCTGCGTATTTAATAAATATGCAGGTCTTCTTTTATAAGGAAAAAAGCTATTGATAGAATATACTTATTTATTCATTAGTGAAGGATTAAAGAAAGTAATTGATTTTTCGTTTAGTAATTATAATTTAAATTATATTTGTGCCCAAATACTTTCTAAGATATTGGTTTGATTACGATCTGGTCCAACAGAGAAAGTAGAAATTCGAACACCTACTAATTCGGAGATTCGATGAATATAGTTTCTAGCATTATAAGGTAAATCAGCTAATGTTTTACAGTGTGTAATATCTTCAGACCAACCAGGTAATTCTTCATAAATAGGTTCACAACGATTAAGTTCTTTTAAGCTTGCTGGATAATGATAAATATGTTTTCCATCTAATTTATATGAAGTACAGATTTTTACAGTATCTAGACCACTTAATACATCAATAGAATTTAAACAAAGATTAGTAATTCCAGAAACGCGTTTCGAATGACGCATAACCACAGTATCAAACCAACCAACCCTTCTAGGTCGACCAGTCGTTGTCCCATACTCATTACCGACAGTTCGAATTGTTTCTCCTATTTCATCAAATAATTCAGTAGGGAAGGGACCATCACCAACTCGTGAAGTATAAGCTTTACATACACCAACAACTTTATTAATTTTAGAGGGTCCTACACCACTACCAATAGTTACGCCACCTGCAACTGGATTAGAAGAAGTAACAAAAGGATAGGTTCCCTGATCGATATCTAGCATAACACCTTGTGCTCCTTCAAAAAGAACCCGTTTACTTTTATCTAAGGCATCATTTAAAATAACCGAAGTGTCTGTAACATACTGCTTTATTTGTTGACCATATTGATAATATTCTTCAAAAATTTCATCAAAGTTCATTGGGGTATCATCATACATTTTAACAAATTGACGATTCTTTTCTTCTAAGTTTATTCTTAGTCGTTCTTCAAAAATTTCTTTATCTAGTAAATCAGCAATTCTAATTCCTATACGAGCTGCCTTATCCATATAAGCAGGTCCTATTCCTTTAATTGTCGTTCCAATCTTATTATCACCTTTTATATCTTCTTGTAATTGATCCAATTCAATATGGTAAGGCAAAATAACGTGTGCCCGATCTGAGATTTTTAAATTGTCTGTAGCAACACCATTTTCATGCAGATAAGCGAGTTCTTTTACTAAAGATTTTGGATTGATTACAACACCATTACCAATCACACTAGTTTTATCTTTATAAAATATACCTGAAGGAATTAAATGTAATTTGTAAGTTGTTCCATCAAATTTAATTGTATGTCCTGCATTATCACCACCTTGATATCTGGCAATAACTTCTGCATTTTCACTTAGGAAATCTGTAATTTTTCCCTTTCCTTCGTCGCCCCATTGTGTTCCAACTACGACTACTGATGACATTCGAGCACCTCATTTTAAATTATTTTTCTTAATCATTCTAACAATAATCGTAAAAATTTTCAATAAAAATTCGAACATTAAATAAAAATAAAAATAAAAATAGCTTTAAATACGAATGATTATTTAAAATAAAAACAAAAAAATATATAAATACGAATTTTAATAAAGAATACTACAAAAATTAATTAGAAATTTAAAAATAAAATTACTTAATTTTTAATTTTTTTCTTTAATCAACAATTTTACTATAAAAAGATGGTTATCTTGTTTCAATAATTTTATAAATGAAATCATTTAGAGATATTTTTCATGTATAAAAAATGCCATTAGAATTTGAATTAATTTAATCTTAGCACCAAATTACTATTATCTTGACATATAAAGACATAAAAAAAATGCACCTAGTAAAGATACATTTTTTTACAGTAAATAATTAAACGGCAATTAAAATCCCGTTCTTAGTGATAAAGAAGAAAACTTATTATATTCTTTAATGAATAATAACTCTACTGTACCTCTAGCACCGCTTCTGTTTTTTTCAATAATTACTTCAACAATATTATCTGCCTTTGGTGAATCATTTTCGTTTTCTTCCTCGTCATTTCGATCATAATAGTCTTCTCGATAAAGAAAAGCTACAATATCAGCATCTTGTTCAATGGATCCTGATTCTCTAATATCACTTAATACTGGTCGCTTATCTTGTCTCTGCTCTACGCCACGTGAGAGCTGAGAAAGAGCTAAGACTGGCACCTTTAGCTCTTTAGCTAATTTTTTTAATTGACGCGAAATTTCTGAAACTTCTTGTTGCCTATTTTCCCTACCAGTTCCCTCAATTAATTGTAAATAATCGATTAAAATAAGCCCAAGATTGCCTTTTTCTTGTGCCAATTTACGACATTTTGCACGAATTTCAGTTATTTTAATTCCTGGCGTATCATCAATATAAATATTTGCTCGTGAGAGACTGCCCATTGCAATAATTAAATTTTGCCATTCTTCTTCTGAAAGCTGTCCTGTACGTAGATGATTCGCTTCAATTGATCCTTCAGAACAAAGCATACGATTAACCAATGATTCAGCACTCATTTCCAAACTAAATATTGCTACCGAACAATCCGTTTTAGTTCCTACATTTTGTGCAATATTCAAAGCAAAGGCTGTTTTACCAACCGAAGGACGAGCGGCCAAAATAATTAACTCTTCTGGTTGTAATCCAGCAGTCATTTTATCTAATGCCTGATATCCAGTTGGTAATCCAGTTATTTCTTCATTATTTTGATACAATTGATCAATAGTTGCAATTGCTGTATTTAACACGTCAGAAATTGGCAAAAAACCACTATGATTACGTTTTTCAGAAACTTCCAAAATATTTTTTTCAGCATCAGCTAAAATAGTTTCTACATCTTGGCTTTGATCATAAGAATTGGTAACTATTGTGGTAGCAGATTGAATTAATTTTCTTAACAATGATTTTTGTTCAACAATTTTTGCATAGTAAGCAACATTCGCAGCAGTTGGAACTGCTAAAGCGAGATCTGATAAATAACTAAGTCCACCCGAATCTTCTAAGAGATTCTCTTTTTCTAAACAATCTTTAATTGTAACAACATCGATAGCTTCATTTTTATTATTTAAAGTCAGCATTGCTTGAAAAATAATCTGATGATTCCGACGATAAAAATCTTTTGCATCTACATATTCCATAGCTTCAACAATAGCATCTGCATCTAAAAAAATAGAGCCGATAACCGCTTGTTCTGCTTCAATATTCTGAGGAGGAATTCTATCCTGCAGTAATTCATTCATTTGTTTTCTCTCCTACAACTATGAATCTTATTCGTCTTTCCATTTTAACAAGAAAAAATAAAAATGTATACTTCTATCTATTTAACTAAAGAATTACTTCTTTAAAGAAAAACCTTTATGAAATAAGCTATTAAATAATAATTAATAAACAAAATGATTATCAAATAAATAATTAGTAATTATATTTAAATACTAACATACCTATCATTTAAAGTTAAAAATATTATTTTTGACTAAAATTTTAAATAGATAAATATTTAAATAATAATTCGAACATTAATTTTTAACTTATTTTTATAAGATTTTATTTGTCAGTTTTAAGTAACAATGATTATAAAAATAAATGATTTATCAATATTTATTGTCTTCTTAGATTTTTTTATGTATTGATTTGATTATATTTCGTTCCACCATTAGAATTTGATATAATAATTTTTAAAGAAATATTTTATTTATACCATCAAGCAATAATTAACTAAATTAGCAATTTATTATTTAATAAGCAGTATTTAATATTTTTTATATAATTAATAAAAAATAATAATTTTAAATTAAAGCTTTAAAAATAACAGCATTGATTATTTTTAATAAGTATAAAAATAATCAATGCTGTTATAACTAAATTTTAATGATCGATATAAAAATTTATTATTCACTAACATGTACTTTTAATTTTGAAGTAATAGTTGGATGAATCTTAACTGGTACATTTGTATAACCTAGAGAACGAATTGGATGTTCTAATTCAATTTTCCGCTTGTCTAGCTTTATCTTATATTGCTTATTTAAAGCATCAGCAATTTGTTTGGAAGCAATAGAACCAAATAATCGACCATCTTCACCAGCTTTAGCTTTTATTTCAATCACTGTGTCTTCATTTTCAAAAAATTGCTGTAATTTTGTTGCTTCTTCTAAAATTTCAGCATTGTGTTTTTCTTCCGCCTTTTTTTGTCCTTGTAGCATACTCATATTTTTTTTGTTTGCTTCCTGAGCTAAATTATTTTTAATTAAATAGTTTTGTGCGTAGCCCGTTGGAACTTCTTTAATATCTCCCTTTTTTCCTTTTCCTTTTACATCTTGTAGAAAAATTACTTTCATCTTTATACACTTCTTTCTTTAATCATCATAGATATCTTTAATATTTTGGTGTATGCTTTCTATTAGTTGTTTCTTAACTTCTTCAATCGTCTTATTTTTGAATTGTGCCGCTGCATTTGTAAAATGACCGCCACCTCCCAAGTTTTCCATTATTAATTGTACATTAATTGATCCTCTACTTCTAGCACTAATTCCAATTTGTTTATCTGTCCGTTTTGTAATAACAAAAGAAGCATTAATACCTGCCATGGTAAGAAGCGTATCCGCTGTTTGAGCAGCTAGTATGCTATCATATTGTTGATCTTCATTTCCTATAGCCAGCACAATATCCTTTGTAATGTATTCATTTTTAGAAATAAGGTTGCTAATTTCTAAATAACTATTCAAATCAGAGCTTAGTAGATACTGAATTAATGAAGCATCAGCACCCCGTGTTTTTAGATAACTTGCAACATCAAATGTTCGTGCTGAAGTTCGAGCGCTAAAGTTCCTTGTATCCACTGTGATACCAGCCAATAATAGAGTTGCTTCAAATTTATGCAGCATATTATCTTTACTACTTTGATATTCAATTAATTCTGCAACAAGTTCTGAAGCTGACGAGGCTGATGATTCAATATAGCTTAACAAAGGTTTGTCTGGAAATTCACTACCTCTACGATGATGATCAATAATAACTACCTTATTAAATTGCTCATAAAGCTCATGAGAAATTGATAGAGATGGTTTATGGTAATCAACCATCACTAATAAACTCACTAATAAACTACTATCCGTTTTGCGTCTCATCGCTTCTCTAGGTGTAATTAGTCGTTTTTCTAAATCTGGATATTTTTTTAGTTCTTCAAGTGTACGTTCAACATCAGAATTGATTTCTGCTTTGTTTAAAATAATCCAAGCTGTTTTATGATTGAATTCAGCCAAACGAGCTACACCAAATGCTGCCCCAATGGCATCCATATCAGGAAAATAATGACCCATGACATAAATTTCTGTAGACTCAGAAAAAATACCACTTATTGCTGTACTCATTGCTCGAGATCGAACGCGAGTTCTTTTTGTTACTGAGGTTGATTTCCCACCAAAAAATAACGGTTTATCATTATCTTTTGCTTCCTTTATAACTACCTGATCACCGCCTCTTACAAGTGCTGTATCTAAATTGGTTTGTGCAGTTTCTCCAATTTGATTCAGAGTACCATCGCCATATGCTATTCCTATGCTTAAAGTTAAAAATATATTTTTTTCATTTAATTCTTTTCGTACCTTATCTAAAATTTGAAATTTATTATCCATCATTTTTTTTATGTCTTGAAATTGACCCATAAACAAATAACGTTCTGAAGTAAGTCTTTTATAAAAAATCTGATATTCTTCCAACCAATCAGATATCAGTATAGTAATATAGCTATTCAAATAGGATCTTTCTTTTTCATCCATATTATCAGTAATCTCATCATAATTATCAACAGAAACAATACCTAAAGCAGACTGCTTATCAATTAACTCTTTTTCAAGCTTTTGCTCTCTTGTAATATCAATAAAAATAATTATATGTTTTGCCTGATCGATGATAAAATGATAGATATTATTATCTATTTTAATCGTATTTTTATTTTTTTTAGCAAGTTCCAAATATTCAATTATTTGCTTAGATTGTATAGATAATTGACTATCTTTTTCAAAAATAGATTCTGCATAGGTATTTAGCCATTGCACACTTTTATTTAGAGGGTCAAATTTGACTAGTCCTATAGGAATTTTATTTATAGCAAATTCCATTGTTTGCTTAGCAATCTCATTGGTTTGCTTGATTAGATCAATATTTTTTTGCTCTCTTTTTTTTAAAAGTAAAACAAAATAACTTACTAGAAATAAGTTAATTCCTAATAATCCTAAAAAAATAATTAATTTATTGGATATCAATATATTAAGCATAAATTCTAATAAAAAAAGAAAAAGAATAAACAGATTCATTTTAAAAATTTTATTTTTTTCCATATAATGCATGCACTCCTTCAATTGACGAAGTAAAAATGAAGATATTAATTTATTTTAGCATAAAAAAATAAATTCTGCGAATCAGCAATTGTTTCACGTGAAACAATTTAGAGAAACAAAGAGAATTAGAATAATTATTCAATGACGAATATTAACTATTTTTTTATTTCTTATATAAATAATCTAACTATCTATGAATAACTAAATGAAATAACAATAAATAAAAAGGATATGAATAAAATTTATCATATCCTTTAATATATATTTTATTGTTCTTCACTAACAAATGGTAATAGCCCCATAATACGAGCCCGTTTGATAGCAATAGTTAATTTACGTTGATTTTTTGCACTTGTACCAGTTACACGACGTGGCAAAATTTTTCCACGTTCAGAAATAAATCTTTTTAATAATTCAATATCTTTATAATCAATATATTCGATATGATTAGCTGCAATATAGTCAACTTTACGACGTTTACGTCCGCCTCTTCTTTGTTGTGCCATTCTTATACCTCCTATTTAAATTCATTTAGAATGGTAAATCATCGTCTGAAATGTCGATAGTAGAACCAGCATTCCCAAAAGGATTGGTATCTTTATTATCAAAATCAGGCATACTGTTATTTTGAGACTGAGAAGATGGATTAAAACTACTATTGTAACCACCGGGATTGTTACCAAAACCGTTGTTTGATGAAGACTGATTATTGCCATTGTTAAATCCATTGTTATCTTGCTGTTGCCTTTGTTCTGAAACAGAACGTGACTCTAACAATTGAAAATTATCGCAAATAACTTCAGTTACATAAACACGTTGTCCTTGTTGATTTTCATATGAACGTGATTGAATTCTGCCTACAACACCCAACAAAGTTCCCTTACGAGCATAATTAGCTAATGTTTCAGCTGGCTTACGCCAAATAACACAATTAATAAAATCAGCTTCTCGATCGCCATTTTGATTTGTAAAATTCCGATTGATTGCTAAAGTAAATGTGGCTACTGCTGAACCATTAGAGGTATATCGTAAATCAGGATCTTTTGTTAACCTACCGACTAATACAACATTATTGATCAATCCAAGTATCTCCTTTCGTCAATAAATTGTTTCACGTGAAACAATTTATGCTTCTAATTTAATAATCATATGACGAATAATATCATCATTGATTTTAGCAAGACGATCAAATTCATTGATAGCATTTGCTGATGATGGAGAAGCTACATTAACAATATGATAGATACCTTCATGGTAACCTTTCATTTCATACGCTAAGCGGCGTTTTTCCCAATCTTTAGATTCACTAATTGTTGCTCCATTATCTTTTAAGATTGAATCGAAACGTTCAATTAAAGCTGCTTTTGCTTCTTCATCAATGTTTGGACGAATAATATACATAACTTCATAATTCGTATCTTTATTCATTGACACTTTCACCTCCCTATGGACTTCAGGCTCTTATCTTTTAAGAGTAAGGAGAGTTGTCTAACTGACTACTCACAAATTATTATTATACATTAAAAGTATATTGTTATCAAGTCTATTCCAAAGCATTATTAATTGAATTTATTATTTTATTCAAACTGAAACATAACAAAAATTTTTAAACTAAATAATATATTTTAATTAGGTTTAATATTTATTATATATAATAAAAATAACTATTAGTTAGATACCCACATTCATTATTTTTTATAATAAGTCCATACATCAAGAAATTATCCTAGTTATTAAAATTTCTTTAATAACTATGTCTATGGATTTGAGCAATGCTACTACATAGTTAACATATTAATTTTTTATCAAGATAGTATTTAATGTTATATGAAAAATTAACTTTTATTTTCTAGCCATTTAACAATTAATAATTCTAAATGCAGACCACCAGGCAATCATTAATTTTATCCCTTAATCTAATCAATAAAACAAGGGTCAGATAATATGTTATTCATTTTTATAAATTGACTGCTTTATTCATTTTTCGCTGAAATTACTTTGATGTTTCTCTTAATATTAAAGTACGTAAAATTTTTATATTATTTTATTTTAATATCTATTATTTTTATTTTCATTTAAATAACTAAACTAGCTTAAAAAATTAGTAGATGCTATAAAAAAGATATGAGATTTATACCCCTCTTTCTTTTTATAGCATCTACTGAAATTTTTAATTAAATTGATGTAACTTTCTATTCATTTTATTCTTCAATAATTTCTTCTGGATCAATAACAGCCATGGTTACTACTTTAGCTGTTTCTTCCATACGTATTAGGCGTACACCTAAAGTTGACCGACCCGTCTGTGAGACAGACCCAGCATTAAATCGAATGATAATTCCCTTATTTGTAATCAATAAGATATCTTCATCTCCACGAACAGTTGCCAAACCAGCTAATGGTCCATTTTTTTCAGTAATATTTGCTGTTTTAATTCCTTTACCACCACGACCCTTAACTGGATATTCTATTGCTTTAGTTCGTTTACCATAACCATTTTCTGTAATAACTAACACTTCTGTATTTTCATCTAATAAAGAAGCACCAACAACATAATCATTTTCTCTTAAACGTATTCCCCGAACACCAGAGGCAGTACGACCCATATCACGAACAGCTGTCTCTTTGAAGGTCGTAGAATAGCCTGTATGTGTTCCTATAATTATATTTTGCTCACCACTTGTCAAGATAACATTAACTAATTCGTCATCTTCTTTTAAGCCAATTGCAATTAATCCATTGCTACGAATATTTGAGAAAGCTGTTACAGCTGTACGTTTAACCGTACCATTTTTTGTGGTAAAGAATAGATAATGGCCTTCCTCAGCCTGACCGGTTACAGAAATAATAGTTTGAACAGTTTCATTTGAATCAATTCCCAATAAATTAATAATTGGAATACCCTTTGCTGTTCTTCCATATTCTGGAACCTCATATCCTTTTGCACGATAAACTTTTCCATTATTTGTAAAGAATAATAAGGTATCATGGGTTGAGCAGGAGACGAGATTTTTAACAAAGTCATCTGCATGAACTCCCATTCCCTGAACACCTCTTCCACCTCGGCGTTGGGCTCTGAATTCACTATTTGCCATGCGTTTAATATAGCCATTATTTGTTAATGTAACAACCATTTTTTCTTCTTCAATCAAATCTTCATCTTCAAGACTTAATACTTCGCCAATGAGTAGTTCTGTTCGACGTTTGTCACTAAACCGATCACGTATATCAGCTAATTCTTTTTTAATGATTTCCACGATTCGTTCAGGACTTGCCAAGATATCTTCTAAATCAGAAATCAATTTTAAAAGTTCTTGGTATTCTTGTTCAATTTTGTCACGTTCTAATCCAGTTAAACGACGTAAACGCATATCTAGAATTGCTTGTGCTTGTCTATCAGAAAGCTCAAATCGTCCTATTAAAGCGGACTTTGCTTCATCATCTGATTGAGATTGTCGAATAGTGGCAATTATCTCATCAATATGATCCAATGCAATTCTTAAACCTTCTAAAATATGAGCACGTGATTGGGCTTTTTTCTTATCAAAAATAGTTCGACGTTTAATGACTACTTTCTGATGTTCAACATAATTTTCAAGAATTTGTTTTAAACTTAGAATCTTTGGGACACCTTTTTCAATGGCTAACATATTAAAGCCAAATGAGGTTTGAAGAGCTGTTAATTTATATAGATTATTTAAAACAACAGATGCACTAACATCTCGACGTACATCTATAATGATTCGCATTCCTTCACGTGAAGATTCATCACGTAAATCGGTAATTCCCTCAATTCGTTTATCTCGATGCAATTCTGAAATACGTTCAATCAATCTTGCTTTGTTCACCATATAGGGCAGTTCAGTGACCAAGATTCTCTCTTTTCCATTTGGTAACTCAGTCAATTCAACTTTTGCTCTAACAGTAATAGAACCCTTTCCCGTTTCATAGGCACGACGAATGCCTGATTTTCCCATGACTAAACCACCTGTTGGAAAATCTGGTCCAGGGAGTACTTCCATCAATTCATTTGTCGTTACCTCTGGCTTATCCATTAGTAAATCAATCGCTTCAACCACTTCTGCTAGATTATGGGGCGGAATATTTGTTGCCATTCCAACAGCAATTCCTGTTGTTCCATTAACCAATAGATTAGGAAAGCGCGCAGGTAGAACATCTGGTTCTCGTTCTGTATCATCATAGTTTCCATGATAATCTACTGTGTCTTTATTAATATCTCGCAACATTTCAAGTGCAATCTTACTCATGCGAGCTTCAGTATACCGCATAGCAGCAGCACCATCACCATCGACAGAACCAAAATTTCCATGACCGTCAATTAGCATATATCGATAGCTAAATGGTTGAGCCATACGTACCATAGATTCATAAATGGCACTATCTCCATGAGGGTGATATTTACCCATAACATCTCCAACAATACGAGCAGATTTTTTATGTGGTTTATCAGGCGTTACACCTAATTCATTCATTCCATATAAAATACGTCGATGAACAGGTTTTAATCCATCACGAACATCTGGAAGAGCTCGTGAAACAATTACGCTCATTGCATAATCAATAAAGGATTCTTTCATTTCACCAGTTAGATTAACATCTTGAATGTTTTCTCTCATTTCTTCATCCATGAATTTTCTCCTTTTATTTTAAATATCTAGATTTTTTACATAATGAGCATTTTCTTCAATAAATGCTCGACGTGGTTCAACTTTATCACCCATTAGCATTTCAAAAATTTGATCTGCTGCTACAGCATCGTCAACACTGACACGTGACATTAATCGACGTTCAGGATCCATGGTCGTCTCCCACAATTGATGATCATCCATTTCTCCTAATCCCTTGTATCGTTGAACCGATGCTTTTGGTGATTTTGGCAAAGTTTCCATCAAATGAGATAATTCTTCTTCAGCTTGTTTCCCCGGCTGAACATAAGTAATATTTTTGCCTTGTTTTACACCATATAATGGTGGTTGGGCAATATAAACATACCCAGCTTCAACAATTGGGCGCATGAATCGATAAAACAACGTTAATAGTAATGTGCGAATATGGGCACCATCGACATCGGCATCTGTCATGATAATCAATTTATGATATCGTGCTTTGGATACATCAAAATCCTCTCCAAAACCGGTTCCCATAGCTGTAAATAATGAACGAATTTCTTCATTCGCTAAAATTTTATCCATACTAGCTTTTTCTACATTTAAAATTTTTCCTCTTATTGGCAAAATAGCTTGAAACATTCTATCTCTACCTTGTTTAGCAGAACCTCCCGCAGAGTCCCCTTCAACAATAAATAATTCACATTTTTCTGCTTCTCTACTTGAACAATCTGCCAGTTTACCAGGAAGATTACTGATTTCTAAATTTCCTTTTCTTCTTGTTACTTCTCGTGCACGTTTAGCAGCTAAACGTGCCTTTGAAGCCAGTAAACCTTTATCAACAATTTTTTTACCAATAGTTGGATTTTCCATTAAAAACTTACCAAAATGCTCAGAAAATAGTCGATCAGTTACCGTGCGTACTTCTGAATTTCCCAGCTTTGTTTTAGTTTGTCCTTCAAATTGTGGTTCAGGATGCTTAATAGATATCACACATGTTAATCCTTCTCGGACATCTTCACCTGTTAAATTCTCATCATTTTCTTTCATTAACTTTTGTTTTTTTGCATAATCATTAATTACTCGGGTTAATGCTGTTTTGAATCCCGCTTCATGCGTTCCACCTTCGTAGGTATGAATATTATTTGCAAAACTTAATAGATTTGAATGGTATCCATCTGTATACTGCATAGACACCTCAACTGTAATCTCTTGTTGTTCACCTTCTACATAAATAGGTTCATCAAATAATACATCTTTATTCGCATTTAAATGCCCAACATAACTTTTAATGCCACCTTCGTAATAATAATCACGTAAGACTGTTTCTGGTCCTCTCAGATCTTCTATCGAAATTTTTAAACCACGATTTAAAAATGCCAATTCTCTGACACGAGTCGCCAATTTTTCAAAATTAAATTCTATTGTCTCTTTAAATATTTCTGGATCTGGAATAAAATGAATAGCTGTTCCATGACGATCTGTATCACCAATAACCTTTAAATCAGCAACTACATTTCCTCTATGATATTCTTGATAATAAATTTTTCCGTTTCTATATACTCTCGCTTCTAATTTGGTTGATAATGCATTAACAACAGATGAACCCACACCATGAAGACCACCAGATACTTTATAGCCACCGCCACCAAATTTACCACCGGCATGTAAAATAGTAAAAACAGTTTCAACAGCTGGTCTACCTGTTTTTTCTTGTATATCTACTGGTATACCTCTTCCATCGTCAACAACTGTAATACTGTTATCTTTCTCAATGGTTACACGAATCTCTGTTGCAAATCCAGCTAATGCTTCATCAATAGAATTATCTACAATTTCCCAAACTAAGTGATGTAATCCTTCTGAACTTGTTGAGCCTATATACATACCTGGACGTTTGCGGACGGCTTCTAGTCCCTCTAAAACTTGTATCTGACTGGCATTATATTCTTCAGCACGTTGCTGTTGCATGTTTTTTTCTTCTTCTGTCATGTCATTTAGTTCCTTTCTATTATTCCTTTATGAACAGTAAATATATCTGGTTCAACCGTTAATTTATCAGTTAAATGTTCTAAATTAGTTGTGGTTAAAAAAGTTTGAACTTTTCCTTCAATTGTTTCTAATAAATGTAGCTGTCGTTCATTATCCAGCTCACTCATCACATCATCCAAAAGTAAAATAGGATACTCACCAAGTTCTTCGTGCATCCAATCGATTTCTGCTAATTTAATACTTAATGCTGTTGTTCTTTGTTGTCCTTGTGAACCATATATCTGCACATTTTGATCATTTATATTGAAAATTAAATCATCTCGATGTGGTCCAATAAAAGTGGTCATCTTAAAGAGTTCTCGTTTTCTGTTTTCCTTTAATTGTCTAAGAAATTCTTGCTGAAGTGTCTCTTGGGTAAGTATAGTTGGTAAGGTAATACTTGAAGAGTAGGTAATGGTTAGTTGTTCTTTGTCATGACTAATTTTTTTATGCAATTGATTTGCCCAGTATTCTAACTTTTTAATAAGAGATAAACGAGCCAATAGTACCTTGCTGCCAAATTCTGCCAATTGTTCAGACAAAATATCTAAATAAAGAAAATCTTTTTCCTTTTTCTCTGCCAATTGTTTTAAATATTGGTTACGGTGTTTTAAAACACCCTGATATTGAACTAAATTATGCAAATAAACTAAATCAACCTGCCCAAGTTCCATATTAATGAATTTTCTGCGAATTTGAGGTGGTCCTTTGACTAATGATAAGTCTTCAGGTGCAAACAAAATCACATTCAGTTGTCCTATATAAGCACTTAATCGTTTTTGTTCAATATAATTGATTTTAGTTTTTCTTCCCTTATTTGATAGCTGAATTTCTAATGGAATTGTGCCTGAATATTTATCAATAGAACCGTTAATTTTGGCTTGTAGTTCCTGCCATTGAATAAGTTCCTTCTCATTATTCGTTCGATGACTACGTGTCATTGCTAAAACATAAATACTTTCTAACAAGTTTGTTTTTCCTTGAGCATTTTCACCTAAAAAAATATTTAGATTTTTGGAAAAATTCAAAGTTGTTTCTTTGTAGTTTCTGTAATTATGTAAAGCAATTTCATTCAGCTTCATCCGCTGTCTCAGTTCCTTTTTTTACCATAAAAAAAGTACCTTCTTCAGGTATCTCAATCATTGTGCCAACATATAATTTTCGTCCACGGCGATTTTCTAATTCCCCATTAACAAAAACGCTATTTTCAGCTAAATACCATTTGGCTTGACCTCCGCTATTAATAATAGTGATTTCTTTTAAGAGCTGTCCGAGTGTCATATAATCATTATTCAAAGTAATGTTTCTCTTCAATTTGTATCCCTCTTTTTTCATTTGACATCCTTGTTTATATTATACTCTTTTTTAGGTAAAAATACAAATTTATCCATCTAAATTTCATTTTAAGCAATTTTTTATTAAATCGATAAAAAATATTCAATGAACAAAAAAACGCTTAGAAATGAATTTAAAGATTATTTATTATTTTTTTGTTCAATAATATGAATCGAAACGAACTATTATTTATTAAAGTACTTTCTTAATTTAAGGAAATTAATTTTTCAATAAACTATGTAGAAAAATATTTCTAACATGAGAATTTAGCTAATTTTCATCAGAACAATAAAGAGAGAAATGAAGAATTCAAACTTCATTTCTCTCTTTATTAAGTAAACTTTATAATTAATTTTAGTTGGTTCGAACAGGTGTAATAAGTTGAACAAAATTAACATCTGCTTCAGTAGGTTCTAAAGTAAATGGTCGAATAGGTGAGATAAATTTTATCGTAATGTTCATTTCACCAAAAGCCCTTAAAGCATCTTTCATGTAGTCTGGGTTAAAAGAAATATCTAAAGTATCCCCAGTAATATGTTCATAATTTAGACTTTCTTCAACCTTACCAATTTCTGGTGAATTGCCATATAAGATAACAGAATCAGGCGAAATGGACAAACGAACAATATTATTTCTTCCTTCATGTGATAATAGCGAAGCACGTTCAATAGCAGATAATAATTTAGGACCATAAAATTCCACTTCTGTATTAAAAGTGGCTGGTATTAAACGATTGGTATCCGGATAATTGCCTTCTAGTAATCGAGAATAAAAATACATATTTTTAGTTTTAAACAATACTTGATTTTCCATAATACTAATTTCAACCTGCTCTTCTTCATTAACAAAAGAACGAGACAGTTCTTGTAAACTTTTACCAGGAATAACAATATCAAAATTTTCTACCATTTGCTCAATAGGAATAATTCTTTGACTTAGACGATGAGAATCAGTCGCTACAGCTAAAAGTTTTTGTTCTGATAATATAAAATGAACACCTGTTAAAATTGGTCGGCTTTCATGCATAGAAACAGCAAAACCTGTTTCATTGATGATTTTTGTTAATAAGTGGACAGGTATTTCCATTTGATTTTTTGTATCAATAACAGGTAAGTGTGGATAATTTTCTGCATCTTGACCATTGACAATAAAATCTGCTTTTCCTGAAACAATAGAAATCTGATTATTTTCTAATACTTCCATAGTGACAATATCTTCAGGTAATTTTCGAAGAATTTCTCCTAAAAAGCGAGCTTGTAAAACAATACTTCCCGTTTTAAAGATAGTCATTTTTGCTTTTTCATCTTCTTTGGTTAAAAAGCTCTCAATGGAAATATCTGCATTGCTACCCGTTAAATAAAGACCTTCATCTGCTAATACTATTTTTACTCCTGTTAATATTGGAATTGTTGTTTTGGAAGAAATCGCACGTTGAACGGTTTGTAGCTCTTGAAGCAAACTAGTTCTTTTTATCGTCAGTTTCATAAAGGAACACCTTTCTTTAATTGTTAATAGAATGAATAATAATTATATATATATAAATAATAAAAGTAGTAGGCTATGTTAATTCTGTGGAAAAGTTAAAAGAACAGTATAAATAAAAGTTTTCTACTTGTGTATAACTTGTGCATAACTTTATTCTTTTTCCTTTTGTTTTCCACAAGCTAAGAATTAAGTATGTTTTTAAGTTCATTGACTTCTTTTTGAATAGCGGGATCTTTTTTCATTAGCTGTTGAATTTTTTCATGAGCATGGATAACGGTTGTATGATCTTTACCACCAAATTCCGCCCCAATCTTTGGTAGTGAGTTTTCAGTCATTTCTCGAGAGAGATACATAGAAATTTGTCTTGGTACAACGATAGATTTTATTCGTTTTTTTCCTTTTAAATCCTTTAAAGGAATATGATAGTATTTAGCAACTTCTTCTTGAATTTGTAAAATAGATAACTGTTTTTTATTGCCAGCGGATTTCAAAGATTTCAGTGCATCAGCAGCTAAACTTGTTGTAATATCTTCGCCATTAATTGTTCCATAGGCTTGCACACGAACAAGAGCTCCTTCTAATTCACGAATGTTTGAATCAATCTGTCCGGCAATATAACTTAACGTGTCATCGGGAATCTCTAAACGTTCTGCATCAGCTTTTTTTCTTAAAATCGCAATTCGTGTTTCTAAATCTGGTGGCGTTATATCAACAGAGAGCCCCCACGCAAAACGTGAAACAAGCCGTTCTGGTAATTTTTGTATATCATTGGGTGGACGATCACTGGTTAAAACAATTTGTTTATTATCATTATATAAATCATTAAATGTATGAAAAAATTCTTCTAACGTTGCTTCTTTCTCAGCTAAAAACTGAATATCATCTACCAATAAAAGATCAACATTTCGGTATTCTTTTCTAAATTCCTCAGAATTTTTTGTTTGAATGGAATTAATAAATTCATTTGTAAATGTTTCACTACTAACATATTTTACTTTTGCATCCGGTTGGTTTAAACACATTTGGTGGCCAATGGCATGCATTAAATGTGTTTTTCCAAGACCAACACCTCCATAAAAAAACAGAGGATTATAAATAGAACCAGGATCTTCTGCTACAACTAAAGCAGCTGCATGAGCCATCTGATTCCCTTTTCCAATAACAAATGTATCAAATGAGTATTTTGGATTTAACATTGCTTTTTTAGTCTGAGTATCAAATGGTTCTTCTAAAGATTTTTTTCCTTTTTTCTCTTCTACTAAGTTTTCTTGCATTTCACCAGCAACTACAAAAAAAGGAATAACTTCTGTACCTGTTAATTTAAACCCCATTTCAACAATTTTTGCCGCTAGGTTTTTTTCCCAATAATTTTTATGAACGGCAGAAGGAACTTCTAACCATAATTGATTATTTTCAAGTTTTAGTGGGTGTGTTGTTTTGATCCAAGCATCAAAACTTGGAACAGAAAGAATAGATTGATAGGCAACTTCAAGATTTTTCCAAAAAGTTTCCACATCAGGCATAGCAGAACCTCCTTCATATTAGGATAAATTGTGGATAACTAAAAAGGACAAACACATAAAA